>NZ_VSJH01000009.1:0-1153 GCF_008124495.1 Pseudomonas sp. CK-NBRI-02
TTGCCAATCCGGGGTGTGGAAAGGCAATAGCGGAAGGCTTGACGGTCCATATAGGGTTTCAGGCTCATCGCTGGGAGCTTGGGCGATCTGCACACTGAACTACGGAAGTGGGAACTCCAAATCCCTAACTTTCAATAATGGAAATTGGTTCTACTCTGGCAGCGGCACCCAAGTCGTTTACTGCTACAAATGAGATTGCCAATCCGGGGTGTGGCGATCTGCTTCAGGTGTGACTTTGGGAGATAAAGTCATCGGAGGTTATGTGTCGTATCACGACGCATCGGATTCAGGTGCTGCTTACTGTCCAGACGGAGCAGTCCTCATCGGGCTCATTAACGATAAAAGCCTCGACAGTTACCGAGCGAGTCCTAGTTTTCCAAGCAGACAATAATTACCTATTCTCCTGTGTAAAACCCATGTGATTGCCAATCCGGGGTGTGGAAAGGCAATAGCGGAAGGCTTGACGGTCCATATAGGGTTTCAGGCTCATCGCTGGGAGCTTGGGCGATCTGCACACTGAACTACGGAAGTGGGAACTCCAAATCCCTAACTTTCAATAATGGAAATTGGTTCTACTCTGGCAGCGGCACCCAAGTCGTTTACTGCTACAAATGAGATTGCCAATCCGGGGTGTGGCGATCTGCTTCAGGTGTGACTTTGGGAGATAAAGTCATCGGAGGTTATGTGTCGTATCACGACGCATCGGATTCAGGTGCTGCTTACTGTCCAGACGGAGCAGTCCTCATCGGGCTCATTAACGATAAAAGCCTCGACAGTTACCACATGGCATGCCAAACATTGAAATAGTCTTGTCCGGAGACTGCTTTGCCAATCCGGGGTGTGGGCGAGCTCAAAGTCAAACTTTGATCTTGCCCAATGTGGCATAGCCGAAAGCAGATCATTGGACTGGCCACGGACAGGAACGTCAAGTGATACCTGGATTAACGCTGGCGCAGCCGTTTGGCATGTTAACAACTTGCCGGCAGGTCATTCGATCGGTGGGCGTGTGGACTCATCTAGCTTCCAGTGCGTGCCTTATCTCTGGGCGAGCAGCATGTATGCACTCTGCTGCCCAAAATAGTTAACGCATATTATTGTTATTGGAGATTCAAGCAATGCTCATCGCTATCAAGGGTTGTGTTCGGGCTTTGTG
>NZ_VSJH01000010.1:0-151089 GCF_008124495.1 Pseudomonas sp. CK-NBRI-02
CCTGGATGCAGCAGGCCTATGGGCTGCAGGCGTGCGACAGCGTGTTGCAGAAAACGCCGTTCAGCTTCGATGTGTCGGTGTGGGAGTTCTTCTGGCCGCTGATGGTCGGTGCGCGCCTGGTGGTGGCCCAGCCCGGTGCCCATCGCGACCCTGCACAACTGATCCAGGTCATCACCGAGCAGGGCATCAGCACCTTGCACTTCGTGCCCTCGATGCTCCAGGCCTTCATCCATGAGCCGGGCGTCCAGGCCTGCACCAGCCTGCGACGCATTGTCTGCAGCGGCGAGGCCCTGCCGGCCGAAGCCCAGGCCCAGGTGTTCGCCCGTTTGCCTGGGGCGGGCCTGTACAACCTCTACGGCCCGACCGAAGCCGCCATCGACGTGACCCACTGGGCCTGCATCGAGGATGGCCGCCACAGCGTGCCGATCGGCCGGCCCATCGCCAACCTGCGCACCCACATCCTCGATGCCGAACTCAACCCGGTGCCGGTTGGCGCCGCCGGTGAGCTGTACCTGGGCGGCGTGGGCCTTGCGCGTGGTTACCACCGCCGCCCGGCGCTGACCGCCGAGCGCTTCGTGGCCGACCCATTCGGCTCCGGTGAGCGCCTGTACCGCACCGGCGATCTGGCGCGTTACCGCGAAGATGGCGTGATCGACTACTTGGGGCGCCTGGATCATCAGGTGAAGATCCGTGGCCTGCGCATCGAACTGGGCGAGATCGAGGCCGGCCTGATGGCTCACCCGGCGGTCAAGGAAGCGGTGGTGCTGGCCCAGGACAACAAGCTGTTGGTCGCCTACCTGGTGCCGTCGGCGCAGGTGGCCGATAGCGGCGCGCTGCAGGCGCAGCTGCGAGCTCATCTGCAACTGAGCCTGCCGGTGTTCATGGTGCCGGAGTGTTTCATGCTCCTGGAGCGTCTGCCGGTCACTGCCAACGGCAAGCTCGACCGCAAGGCCTTGCCACGCGCCGGAGCGGTGCGCCAGCAGCACGAGGCCCCGCACAGCGAACGCCAGCGCGCCTTGGCGCAGATCTGGCAGCCGTTGCTGGGCGTCGAGGCGGTCGGGCTGGACGATAACTTCTTCGCCCTGGGCGGCGATTCGATCATCGCCATCCAGGTGGTCAGCCGCGCCCGCCAGGCCGGCCTGCGCCTGAGCCCCGCCGATGTGTTCAAGCACCAGACCCTGCGCGAGCTGGCCGAAGCCGTGGAGCAGGCGCCGCTGGTGCAGGTCGAGCAAGGGCCGCTGCAGGGCGAGGTGGCGTTGACGCCCATCCAGCATTGGTTCTTCGAACAGACGATTCCGACGCGCGAGCATTGGAACCAAGGCCTGCTGCTGACCCCGCGCGAGCCGCTGCAGCCCGAGCGTCTGGAGGCGGCCCTGGAGCGCCTGGTCCAGCAACACGACGCCTTGCGCCTGCGCTATCGCCACACATTGACCGGCTGGCAGCAAACCCACGCCGAGGCGGCGCCTGTGCAGCTGTGGCATCGTCAGGCTGCGTCGGCCCAGGCCTTGCGCGCCCTGTGCGACCAGGCCCAGGCCAGCCTGGACCTCGCCGACGGCCCACTGCTGCGTGCGCTCTTGGTGCAGATGGCCGATGGCAGCCAGCGGCTCTTGCTGGTCGCCCATCACCTGGTGGTGGACGGGGTGTCCTGGCGCGTGCTGCTGGAGGACCTGCAGCAGGCCTACCGTCAGCAGGCCTTGCCGGCCAAGACCAGCGGTTACCAGCACTGGGCTGCACGTTTGGGCGATTACCTGCCTCGAGCTCGTCAGCAATTGCCGTTCTGGCTGGCGCAGCGCGCCAGCGCGCCACTGCCGCACGACAACCCGAATGGGCGCAGGGTCAACGCCAGCGCGGCCGTGCTGACCTGGCGCCTGAGCGCCGAGCGCACCCGCCAATTGCTGCAGCGCGCAGGCCAGGCCTACCGCACCCAGGTCAACGACCTGCTGTTGACCGCCCTGGCCCAGGCCGTGGCTGACTGGAGCGCTCAGGCGGACTGCCTGGTACTGCTCGAAGGCCACGGTCGAGAGGCGCTGTTCGACGACATCGATCTGAGCCGCACCGTGGGCTGGTTCACCAGCCTGTTCCCCGTGCGCCTGAAGGCTGCGCCGACGCCGGGCGAGGCGATCAAGGCGGTCAAGGAGCAGTTGCGCGCGGTGCCGGACAAGGGCGTCGGCTATGGTGTGCTGCGCTACCTGGATGCCGAGGCCGGCGCACAGCTGGCCGCCCAGGCGCAGGCGGGCATCCTGTTCAACTACCTGGGCCAGTTCGACCAGCAATTCGGAGACGACGCCTTGTTCGCCCCGGCCATCGAAGGCAGCGGCCAGGCCCAGGATCCTATGGCGCCGTTGGCCAGCGCCTTGAGCCTGGAAGGGCAGGTGTACCAGGGCCAGCTGGTGCTGGAGTGGCGCTACTGTCGCGAAAGTTTCGACACCTCCACACTCGAGCGTCTGGCCGAGGGCTTCGGCCAGGCCCTCGAGGCGTTGCTTGACCATTGCCTGGCCCCCGGCACCCTCGGCGTGACACCTTCGGACTTCCCTTTGGCGCGGCTGAACCAGGCACAACTCGATGGCCTGGCCTTGGACTGGGCTCACGTCGAGGATGTGCTGCCGCTTTCGCCCTTGCAGCAGGGCATGCTGTTCCACAGCCTCTACGCGCCCGAGACCGGCGCCTACATCAACCAGTTGCAGGTGTGCATCGACGGCCTGGACGTGGCGCGCTTCGCCGCCAGCTGGCAGGCCGTGCTCGCACGCCACGACGTGCTGCGCAGCCAGTATCACTGGGAGGCCCTGGCGCAGCCGGTGCAGTCGATCGCCCGCGAGGTAGCACTGCCACTGCAGGTGCTGCCGGGCGAAGGCGCGGATATCCAGCGCATTGCCGATCAGGAGCGCACCCGCGCCTTCGCCCTGGACCGCGCACCCTTGCTGCGCCTGGTGCTGGTGCACCTGGGCGGCGAGCGCTACCAGTTGATCTACACCAGCCACCACATCCTCATGGATGGCTGGAGCAACGCCCAACTGCTGGGCGAGGTGTTGCAACGCTATGCAGGCGGCCAACCGCCGGTGAGTGCGGGCAAGTACGCCGATTACCTGGCCTGGCTGCAACGGCGCGACCCGGCCTTGGACGAGGTCTTCTGGCGCGGCCAGCTCCAGGCGCTCGAAGCACCGACCCTGCTGGGCGAAGCGCTGCCCCGCGAGGCAGGCGAGGAGGGTTTCGGCGAGTTGGTCCACGGCTTGGACGAAGCCTTCAGCCAACGCCTGGCGGCGTTCGCCCGGGCCCAACAGGTGACCGTCAGCGTGGTGTTCCAGGCGGCCTGGGCGTTGCTGCTGCAGCGCTACTGCAACCAGCCATCGGTGGCCTTCGGCGCCACCGTGGCCGGGCGCCCGGCGCAGTTGCCGGGCATCGAGCAGCAGGTCGGGTTGTTCATCAACACCTTGCCGGTGATCTGCGCGCCGCGTGCGACCCAGCGCGTGGCTGCCTGGCTGGGCGAGGTGCAGGCGCTTAACCTGCAACTGCGCGAGCACGAGCACACTTCGCTGGTGGACATCCAGCGCTGGGCCGGCCAGCAGGGGGCCTTGTTCGACAGCCTGCTGGTGTTCGAGAACTTCCCGGTGGCCGAGGCGCTGCGCCAAGGGGCACCGGGCGGCTTGCGGCTCTCGCAGGTCAGCAACGTCGAGCAGACCAGCTATCCGCTGACCCTGGGCATTGAGCAGCACCAGGGCCTGGTACTGACCTTCAGCCACGACCGCACCCGGATCGGCAGTGCACAGGTGGCGCAGCTGCGCGATGCCCTGGTGCACCTGCTTGCGCAGTTCGTGGCCGCGCCTGAACAGCCGCTGGCGAGCCTGGGCCTGCTCGATGCCGCGCGCCACGCCGAGCGCCTGGCTCAGGGCGGGCAGCCGCGGCTGACGCTGGACAGCCCGCTGTTGGCGCACCAGCGCTTCGAATGCCAGGCAGCGCTCACGCCACAGGCGCTGGCCCTGATCGCCGGCGAGCAGCGCTGGACCTACGACCAACTCAATGCCCAGGCCAACCGCCTGGCCCATCGCCTGCGCGCATGCGGCGTGGGCCCTGGCCAGCGCGTGGGGCTGTCGGTGCGACGCGGGCCGATGATGATCGCCAGCCTCTTGGCGGTGCTCAAGGCGGGCGCCGCCTATGTGCCGCTGGACCCCGACTACCCGGCCGAACGCCTGACCTACATGATCGAGGACAGCGCCCTGAGCCTGTTGCTCATGCAGCCTGGTTTGCTCCAGGCGCCGGCCGGGCTGCCTTGCCTGCTGCTGGAGGCGGGCGAGGGCTGGCTGGAGGGCTACAGCCCGGAAAACCCGGTCAACCTGGCCAGTGCCCAGGACCTGGCCTACCTGATCTACACCTCCGGTTCCACCGGCCAGCCCAAGGGGGTGTCGATTGCCCATGCGGCACTGCGCGAATTCTGCGTGATCGCCGCCGACTATTCGCAACTGGTCCCCGAGGATCGAGTGCTGCAGTTCGCCACCTTCAGCTTCGACGGCTTCGTCGAGCAGTGCTACCCGCCGCTGTGCGTGGGCGCCTGCTTGGTGCTGCGCGGCGATGAGCTGTGGGACACCACGACCCTGTACGAGCAGATCATCGCCCAGGGCATCACCCTGGCCGACCTGCCGGCGGCGTACTGGTTCCTGCTGGCCCAGGAGTGGGCCGCCAGCGCACCGCGTGAGGCCGGGCGCCTGCGCCAGGTGCATGTGGGGGGCGAGGCGATGTCCGCCGAGGGGCTCAAGCTGTGGCACGCGGCTGGGCTGGGGCATGTGCGGCTGGTCAACACCTACGGCCCCACCGAGGCCACGGTGGTGTCGAGCACGCACCTTTGCACCTTGGCCGACAGCGCGGGCGCCATTCCGATCGGCCGCGCCTTGCCGGGGCGGGCGCTGCACATCCTGGACGGCCACGGCCACCTGGCCCCGGTGGGCCTGGCCGGCGAGCTGTGCATCGCCGCAGGCGCGGGCCTTGCCCGTGACTACCATGGCCGTGCGGCGCTGACCGCCGAGCGCTTCGTGCCAGACCCGTTCGCCGGCACCCCGGGGCAGCGCTTGTACCGCAGCGGCGACCTGGCGCGGGTGCGCGCCGATGGCGTGGTCGAGTACATCGGCCGGGCCGACCATCAGGTGAAGATCCGTGGTTTCCGGGTCGAACTGGGTGAGCTGGAAGCGCACCTGCAAGCGTTGCCCATGATCCGCGAAGCAGCGGTGCTGGTGCACGAGGGCGCCACCGGCAAGCAATTGATCGGCTACGCCGTGCCCACCGCGCCTGCGCATACCAGCGCCGAACTGACCCGCGCCGTGCGCCAGGCGCTCAAGGCCCGCTTGCCGGACTACCTGTTGCCGGCCCAGGTGGTGGCGCTGGCAGCGCTGCCGCTCAACCGCAACGGCAAACTCGACCGCACGGCCTTGCCCGTGCCCGAGGCCCTGGCGCTTGAGGGTGGCGAGCCGCTGCGCGAAGGCCTGGAGCAGCAGCTCGGGCAGATCTGGCAGCAGGTGCTGGGCCTCGATGGCCTGGGCCGCGAGGACAACTTTTTCGACCTGGGCGGCCACTCCCTGCTGGCCACCCAGATCGTTTCCCAGGTGCGCCGGCAACTGGGGCGTGCAGTGAGCCTGCGGGCGCTGTTCGAGCATCCGCGGCTGTGCGATTTTGCCGAGCAGGTGCGCGCCAGTGCCGATCAGGCCGTGCTCGCCCGCCCGGCCATGGCGCGAGACCCAGGGCCGGGCGAGCAGCCATTGTCGTTCGCCCAGCAGCGCCTGTGGTTCCTCTGGAGCCTGGAGCCGCACAGCTCGATGTACAACATGCCCGGCGCCCTGCGCCTGCGCGGCCCACTGGATCCGGACGCCCTGCGCCGTACCTTCGAAGCCTTGCTGGCGCGTCATGAAGTGCTGCGCAGCACCTACCACGAGGCGCGCGGAAGTACCTGGCAACAGGTGCGTGACGACCTGCCGCTGGCGCTGCGTTACCGCGACTTGCGTGGCCTGGCCGATGCCGAGGCCAGTGCCCAGGCACTGGCCCGCGAGGAAGTCGCGCAGCCGTTCGATCTGGCCAACGGCCCACTGCTGCGTGTGCAGGTGCTGCAACTGGCCGACCAGGACCATGTGCTGCTCATGACCTTGCACCACATCGTCGCCGATGACGGCTCGTTCCGTGTGCTGATCGACGAGTTCGTCAGCCTCTACAGCGCATTCGCGGTAGGCGAGCAGCCGACCCTGCCAGAGCTGAACCTGCAATACGCCGACTTCGCCCGCTGGCAGCGCCAGTGGCTGGAGCAGGGCGGCGAACTGCAACGCCAACTCGCCTGGTGGCAGGCCCATCTGGGCGAGCATCACCCGGTGCTGGAGCTGCCGCCGGACCCGACTGCCGAACCCGGCGAAGCCGGGCAGGGCGCGACCTGCCACTTCACCTTCGACCGCGCCCAGAGCGCGGCCTTGCGCCGGTTCGCACGGCAACGCCAGCAGTCGCTGTTCAGCGTGCTGCTGGCCGCGTTCAACGTGGTGCTGCAACAGCGCACCGGGCAGGCCCGCCTGCGCATCGGCACCGACATCGCCAACCGCAACCATGCCGAGCTCGAGCGCATGGTTGGCTTCTTCGTCAACCAGCTGGTGTTGCAGGTGGAGCTTGTGCCGGCGATGACTGCCGATCAGCTGCTGACCCTGTGCAGCCGAACGTTGATCGAGGCATCCGAGCACCAAGACCTGCCGTTCGAGCGCCTGGTCGAGGCCCTGCGCCTGCCCCGGCGCAACGGCCGCTCGCCGCTGTTCTCGATCAAGCTGATCCACCAGGAAGGCGTGGGGCGCCTGCCGTCGATGGGGGCGCTGCAGGTCAGTGACTTCCCGTCCGGGCGCCAGGCGGCCGAGCTGGACCTGGTGGCGGCGTTCTACAACGACGACGAGCACCTGCACCTGAGCTTCGAGTATCCGGCCGGGCGTTTCGCTCCGGCCACGCTGGAGGCGATGTTCGAGCAGGTCCGGGCGGTGCTCGCGGCGCTGGTCGGGGGCGCAGCCACCCTGGGCGAGCTGTCGGCCCGGGCCGAGCAGGTCTGGCGTGACCACCAGCAGCGCCGGAGCAGCGAACGCGCCGCCCGCCTCAAAGGGCTGCACCCGATCCGCCGGCGTCGTTCCAGCGCCGTCGAATGACCTGATTGTTCAACGACTTTTGCGGCGGCTCGCGACGAGCCGCCATGGTCCAGTTCCAGGAGGCGTCATGTCTGTCACTTCATTGTCCTCTCGCCCCATGCGCGGTGCGCGCAAGCGCATTTCCAGCGACACGTCCAGCCTGGTCAGCTTCCGCCCGTTGTTCGAGGCGGGCTTTCCGCTGCTGTGTACGCCCACCGTGCCAGGGGTCGATCTGGTCGCCTGGGCGGCGCAGAACCGCGCGCTGATCCAGCAGCAGTTGCACCAGGGGGCGGCGATCCTGTTCCGCGGCTTCGATGTGGCAGGTATCGATCAATTCAACCAGTGTATCGACGCGATTTCCGGCGGCGCCCTGCAGTACCTGTTCCGCGCCTCGCCACGCACCCAGATCACGGGCCAGTTCAACATCTACAGCTCCACTGACTACCCGGCCGGTGAGCGGATCTTCCCGCACAACGAGCACTCCTATTCGCCGGTGTTCCCGCTGCATTTGTACTTCTACTGCGACACCCCCTCCCAGACCGGTGGCCAGACGCCGCTGGGCGATACCCGGCTGATCCTCGACCGCGTCGATCCGCAGGTGCGCGAAGCCTTCGCCCGCAAGGGCATTCTCTATGTGCGCAACTATGGCGACGGCATGGGCCTGCCGTGGCAGACCGTGTTCCAGAGCGAGGTGCGCAGCGAAGTGGAAGCCTACTGCGCGCAAATCGGGGTAGAGGCCGAGTGGAAACCAGGCAACCGCCTGCGCACCCGTCAGCGCGGCCCGGCCATCGTCCGCCACCCGCAGACCGGCGAGCGCATCTGGTTCAACCACGGCACCTTCTTCAATGCCCTGACCCTGCCTGACAGCATCCGCGACAACCTGCTGCGCGAGTTCGGCCCGCTGGACTTGCCGCAGAACACGTTCTTTGGCGATGGCACGCCGATCGGCGATGACGTGGTGCGCCACCTGCAACAGATCTACCGCGACGTGATGGTCGAATTCGACTGGCAGAAGGGCGACGTGGTGCTGCTGGACAACATCCTCACCGTGCATGCGCGCAACGCCTTCACGGGCCGTCGAAAAATTCTCACCGCCATGGCGATCGCGCAGAAAAGCGCCGATCTGGCCCACGATTAAGGAGCTCCATACATGACCCTCTCTCTCCAGCCAGGCCATGACGACGTAGGCGGTGAACTGTTCCAGGCCTCTGCCCAGCAGGCGCTGGCTTTGGCCAACCAGGGCGAGCACCCAGGGCACGCCTGGGTGGTGCTCAGCGTCGCACGCCTGCCCGATGCCGGCGCGCTGTCCGCGCACCTGGCTACCCTGGGTGCGCGCCACGAAATACTGCGCACCCTATACCGCCGCCTGCCGGGCATGGCCTGGCCGCTGCAGGCCGTGCAGGCGCAAGTGCCTGGCGCCGTACATGCCGAGGCCGACCGCGACCTGGACCAGGCGCTGGCCTGGGCCAGGGCCCAGGTGAGTGCAGCCGGTGCCTGCAGCGTGGCGGTGAGCGCCCTGGCCGGTGCCCAGCCACGCCTGTTGCTGCTGGGCAGCGCGGCCAGCCTCGACCGCGCCAGCCTGCTGATGGTGGCGGGCGAGTTGGCCGCCTTGTGCGAGGGCCGCGTGCTCGCCGACAACGACGAGGCGTTGCAGTACGTCGACTTCGCCGCCTGGCAGCAGGAGCTGCGCGAAGATGAGCTGGGCCGCCAGGGCGCGGCGTTCTGGCAGGCGCTGGTGCGCAGCCATCTGGTCAACCACCGCCTGGCCTTCGAAACCCCAGGCCACGCCAACGCCCGCCACCAGGCCAGCCGTGCCGATCGGACGCTCGAGGCGCTGCTGTCGAGCGACGGCGGTGAGGCGCGGGTGCTGGCGCTGTGGGGCGCTTTCCTGGCCCGTATCAGCCAGCAAGAGCGTCTGCTGATCGGCCTGCACGTGGAGGGCCGTAACGAGGATCTGGCCGATGCCTGTGGCGTGTTCGCCCGGGCCCTGCCGGTGGCCTTCGACCAACGCCAGGGCGCCAGCCTCGATGGGTTGACCGACGAGATGACGACTCGCCTCGAACAGTCGCGCTCCTGGCTGGACTGCCTGAACGAGTTCGACCTGGGGCTGTGCCGCTACGGCTTCGTCCATCGCCCGAGCGCCGCTGAACAAAGCGTTTTGGCGCTGGACGCCGAAGGGCCGGCCGAGCGCCTGCGCCTGGTGCTAGGCGAAGGCCTGGTGCGCCTGGATGCCGATGCCGCTGCCTTCAGCGTCGAGGCCTTGCAGATGCTGCTGGGGCAGTTCCTGCACTTTGCCGGTCAGGCTCTGGTCGCGCCAGCGCAGGACCTTGCCGAGGCCGGCTTGCTCGATGAGGCTGGGCGCCGGCTGGTGCTGCAGGGCTTCAACCCCCAGGCCGCCTCCCTGCGCCAGGCGCGGCAGTTGCAAGCGTTGTTCGCCGAGCAGGCCGAGCGTCAGCCCCAGGCCATCGCCTTGAGCGTGGGCGGCGAGCGGCTGACCTATAGCGAGCTGGAGCGCCTGTCGAACCAGGTGGCCAACACCTTGCGCGCCCAGGGCACAGGCCCGGACCAGGTGGTGGCGGTGTATGGCCAGCGCAGCCGCGAGCTGGTGGTGGCACTGCTGGGCATCCTCAAGGCCGGAGGCGCCTACCTGCCGCTGGACCCGAACTACCCGGCCGAGCGCCTGGCCTTCATGCTCGCCGATGCCGGTGCCGAGCAGGTGCTGGCCTGCCTGCCGCTGCCTGCGGCCTGGCAGCAGAACCCGCGTTTGACGGTCACTTCCCTGGCCGCCGATGCGCCCGTGTGGTCGGCCAGCGAGCAGGCCCCGGCGCCACTGGGCGATGCCGACAATCTGGCCTACGTGATCTACACCTCCGGCTCCACCGGCAAGCCCAAGGGGGTCATGGTCAGCCACGCCAACGCCGTGGCCTCGACCTTGGCCCGTGGGCATTTCTACCGCGAAGCGCTGGGCAATTTCCTGATGTTGTCGTCGTTCTCCTTCGACAGCTCCGTGGCCGGTGTCTTCTGGGCGTTGAGCCAGGGCGCGACACTGACCCTGCCGGACGAGCACAGCTACAAGGATCCGCAACAGCTGGCCGCGCTGATCGCCCGGGAGGGCGTGACCCATTACCTGACGTTGCCCTCGTTCCACGGGCAGATCCTCGAATACCTCGATGCACCGAGCCTGCGCTGCGTGATCGTCGCCGGCGAGGCCTGCACCCAAGAGCTTGCGCGGCGCCACGGCGAGCGCCTGGCCGGGGTTTCGCTGGTCAACGAGTACGGACCGAGCGAAGCCACCGTGTGGTCCACCGCCACCTATTTGGACCCGGCCGACGGCCATGGCATCGCCATCGGCAAGCCGGTCCAGGGCCTGCGGGTGCATGTGCTGAACGCGCAGTTCGAGCCGGTCGCGCCGGGTGTCGAGGGCGAGCTGCACGTGGCCGGCGATGGCCTGTGCCGTGGCTACCTGGCGCGGCCGTCCCTGACCGCCGAGCGCTTCTTGCCGGACCCGTTCGCCCAGGAACCGGGGCAGCGCCTGTACCGCACAGGCGATGTAGCGCGCTACCGGGTCGACGGTACCCTGGACTGCCTTGGGCGCCTGGATCATCAGGTCAAGCTGCGCGGTTTTCGCATCGAGCTGGGCGAAATCGAAAACGCCCTGCGCGCCGGGCGCGGCGTGGACGATGCCCTGGTGATCGCCCATGACACCGCGGCGGGTAAACAATTGCTGGCCTTCGTCGTTTCTACTCAGGAAGGTCACGAGCAACTGGGCCTGGACCTGCACAGCCACCTCTCCCAGGTGCTGCCCGAGCACATGCTGCCGGCGCGCATCCGGGTGCTGGAACGCTTCCCGCAGACCCCCAATGGCAAGCTCGACCGCAATGCCTTGCTGGCCCTGGACAGCCGACGCAGCCAGTACATCGCCCCGCGCACGGACCTTGAGCGCACCCTGGCCGGTATCTGGGCCGAGGCCCTGCAGGTGGACAAGGTCGGTGTGCAGGACAGCTTCTTCGAGCTCGGCGGCCACTCGCTGCTGGCCACCGCGATCCGTACCCGGATCCAGGAAGCCTTGGGCCTGACGATCCCGCTGCGGGTGTTCTTCGAGGGCGAGACCCTCGAGCGCCTGGCGCAGGAGATCGATGCATTGCGCGAGCAAGCCGGTAATCAGCAAAACACAGTGGACTCCCTGGAGGCGCTGTTCGACGAGGTTGAAGCTCTATGAATGCGGTACCGGACAGAATGCTGGCGCTGGCGCAACGGTTTGCAGGGATGTCGGCCGAAGCCCGACAGGCGCTGCAAGGCAAGATGCGCGAGCAGGGCCTGACCCTGGAAGCCCTGCCGATCCCGCCGCGTGCGGCGGGTTTGCAGGTGGTGCCGGCGTCCTACGCCCAGCAGCGGCTGTGGTTCATCTGGCAACTGGAGCCACAGGCCAGCGCCTACAACCTGACCGGTGCCTTCCGCCTGCGCGGCCCGCTGGACCGTGCGGCCCTGGAGCAGACCCTGGCCGCGCTGCTGGCGCGCCATGAAGTACTGCGCACCACCTTCCGCCTGGAGGCGGGGGCTGTGCAGCAAGTGATCCACCCTGCGATGGCCTGCCCGCTGGAGCAGGTCGAGGCGCACGAGGCAGGCCTTCAGGCTGCCATCGCCAGCGCTGCCCGGGCACCGTTCGACCTGGCCCACGGCCCGCTGATGCGCGCCCGGTTGGTCCGGCTCGGCGCCCAGGATCATGTGTTGGTGCTCACGCTGCACCATATCGTCACCGATGGCGCCTCGTTGCCCATCCTGATCGAGGAATTCACCCGCCACTACGCGGCGTTCGCCAGCGGCCAGGCGCCGCAGGTAGAGGCCCTGCCGATCCAGTACGCCGACTTTGCCCTGTGGCAGCGGCTGTGGCTGGAGGCGGGCGAGGGCGAGCGGCAATTGCAATATTGGCGCGAGCAGTTGGGCGATGAACACCCGCTTTTGAGCCTGCCGCTGGACCGCAAGCGCCCGAGCGTGCCCAGCCAGCAGGGCGATTGCGTCAGCGTCCAGGTGCCCGCCGCAACCTTGGAAGGCCTGCGCCAGTTGGCCCGCGAGCAGGGCTGTACGCTGTTCGTGGTGCTGCTGGCGTCGCTGCATGCGTTGCTGCACCGCTACAGCGGCGAGCACGACATCCGTGTCGGCGTGCCGGTGGCCAACCGCACACGCCAGGACGTGCAGACGCTGCTGGGCTTTTTCATCAACACCCAGGTGCTGCGCAGCCAGCCGCAGCCCGAGCAACCCTTCCTGGACCTGCTGCAGGCCCTCAAGGCTGCGGCCGTGCAAGCTCAGAGCCATCAGGACGTGCCGTTCGAACAACTGGTGGACGCGCTGCAGCCAGAACGCAGCTTGAACCAGAGCCCGCTGTTCCAGGTGATGCTCAATCATCAGCAGGCCGCCGAGGGCAGTGCCCGCTGGTCGTTGCAGGGGCTGGAGGTCGAAGTGCTGGCGGTCGATGAACGCAGCACCAAGTTCGACCTGATGCTCGATACCGTCGAAGGGCCCGAGGGCCTGAGCGCGGCGTTCACCTATGCCACCGACCTGTTCGAGGCCGCCACCCTCGAGCGCATGGCGCGCCACTGGTTGAACTTGCTGCAAGCGATCGTGCGCAATCCGGCCACGGCCCTGGGCGAGTTGCCGATGCTCGATGCCGCTGAGCGCGCTGCCACCCTGGCCGAGTGGAACCCCAGGCCGGCCCGGCATGAGCTGCGCGAGTGCCTGCACCAGCGCATCGAGCGCCAGGCGGCCTTGCGCCCAGCGGCCACCGCGGTGGTCTGCGAGGGCGAGCGCCTGAGCTATGGCGAGCTCAACCGCCGGGCCAACCGCCTGGCCTGGCACCTGCGTGCCCAGGGTGTGGGCCCGGACGTGCGCGTGGGCATCGCCTTGCCACGCTCGCTGGAGATGCTGGTGGGGCTGCTGGCGATCCTCAAGGCCGGTGGCGCCTATGTGCCGCTGGACCCTGAATACCCCGAGGAGCGCCTGGCCTATCTGCTCGAAGACAGCGGCACGCGCCTGCTGATCAGCCAGGCGCCGCTTGCCGCGCGCCTGCCGCAGGTCGAGGGCCTTCAGACGCTGTTGCTCGACCAGGCCGGTGCCTGGCTGAGCGAGGCGCCCGAGCACGACCTGCCCAACCTGACCGACCCCGACAACCTGGCCTACGTCATCTACACCTCAGGCTCGACCGGCAAGCCCAAGGGCACCTTGTTGCCCCATGCCAATGTGTTGCGCCTGTTCCAGGCCACCCAGCAGTGGTTCGGCTTCGACGAGCACGATGTGTGGACGCTGTTCCATTCCTATGCGTTCGATTTTTCGGTGTGGGAGATCTTCGGCGCATTGCTGCATGGCGGCACGTTGGTGGTGGTGCCCTATGCCACCAGCCGTTCGCCCCAGGACTTCCACCGCCTGTTGCGCGAGGAGGGCGTGACGGTGCTCAACCAGACGCCGTCGGCCTTCCGCCCGCTGATCGAGGTGGCGTGCGCGGCCCGCGACCAGGGGCCGCTGGCCCTGCGCACGGTGATCTTCGGCGGCGAGGCCCTGGCGGTGGCCGACCTGCGGCCTTGGTTCGAAGCCTTCGGCGATCGCCAGCCGCAACTGGTGAACATGTACGGCATCACCGAGACCACGGTGCACGTGAGTTACCGGCCACTGGGCTGGGCCGACCTTGAATCGAGCAACAGCAGCCCGCTGGGCGAGCCGATCGGCGATTTGTCGTGGTACGTGCTCGACAGCCGTTTGAATCCGGTGGCCAAAGGCTGCGTGGGCGAGCTGTACGTGGGCGGGGCGGGCTTGGCACGGGGCTACCATCAACGCGCGGATCTGACTGCCACGCGCTTTGTGGCCGACCCCTTCGCCGAGCGCCCTGGGGCGCGCCTGTACCGCACGGGCGATCTGGCCCGCTACAGCGCCGACGGCAGCCTCGAGTACATCGGCCGGATCGACCATCAGGTGAAGATCCGCGGTTTTCGCATCGAGCTGGGCGAGATCCAGCGCTGTCTGCAACAGCATCCGCAGGTCGCCCAGGCCCTGGTGCTGGTGCACGAGGCTGGCGCCAGCAAGCAACTGGTCGGCTACCTGGTGGCCAAGGCTGGCGTCGAGGCCGGCAGCAGCACCTTCGGCCAGGGCCTGCGTGACTACCTGCGCGGCGAGCTGCCTGACTACATGGTGCCCGCACACTTGATGGTGCTCGACGCCTGGCCGCTGACCAGCAACGGCAAGCTCGACCGCAAGGCGCTGCCCGCGCCGGGCCTGGCGCCGTCGCGAGGGGCCTGGCAAGCGCCGCAGGATTCGCTGCAGGCTGACCTGGTCACGCTCTGGGAAGAGGTGCTCAAGCGTGCGCCGGTCAGCATCGATGACAACTTCTTCGAGCTCGGTGGCGACTCGATCATCGCCATCCAGCTGGTCAGCCGTGCCCGTCAGAGCGGCATCCGCTTCAGCCCCAAGGACCTGTTCCAATACCAGACCGTGCAAAGTCTGGCGCGGGTCGCGGTGCGTAGCGAGGCGGCCGTCCACAGCGATGCGCCGGTGGTTGGGGAGGCGCCGCTGACGCCGATCCAGCAGTGGTTCTTCGAGCAGCCCGTGGCCCATCGCGCCCACTGGAACCAGTCGGTGTTGCTGGACCTACGTCAGCCGGTCGATGCGCAGCAGCTGCGTAGGGCGCTGGCCTGCGTGATGCGCCAGCACGACGCCCTGCGCCTGCGCTTTGTGCAGCAGGCCGGCCAGTGGCGTCAATGGCATGCCGAGGAGGGCGCCGAGCAGCCAGTGCTGCAGCACGCCCACGCCTGTGACGAGCAGGCCTTGCTGGCGCTGTGCAACCAGGCTCAGGCTAGCCTGGATCTGGCCGAGGGACCGCTGCTGCGCGCCCTGCTGGTGGACATGGCAGAGGGCGGGCAGCGCTTGCTGTTGGTGGTCCATCACCTGGTGGTGGACGGGGTGTCCTGGCGGGTGCTGCTGGAGGATCTGCAGCAGGCCCTCCAGCAATTGGCCGCCGGCGAGCAGCCGCGCCTGCCGGGCAAGACCAGCGCCTACCAGCAGTGGGCCCGGCGCCTGGTACAGCATGCGCAGAGCCCGTCATTGCTGGCCGAGGCCGCGTACTGGCACGCCCAGTACGAGGACGTGACGCCAGGCCTGCCGAGCCAGGCTGTGTCCCACCCGGTGGCGCAGGAGATCTGCGCCGTGCAGACCTGCCTGGACCCGGACCTCACCCGCCAATTGCTGCAGCAGGCCCCGGCAGCCTACCGCACCCAGGTCAACGACCTGTTGCTGACCGCCCTGGCCCAGGTGATCTGTGCCTGGACTGGCCAGGCCTCGACCCTGGTGCAGCTCGAAGGCCATGGCCGCGAAGACCTGTTCGAGGACATCGACCTGAGCCGCACGGTGGGGTGGTTCACCTCGATCTTCCCGGTCAAGCTGACCCCGGCGCTGGATGCCGGCGCCAGCATCAAGGCCGTCAAGGAGCAACTGCGTGCGGTGCCGAACAAAGGTATCGGTTTCGCCATCCTGCGCTATTTGGCCGACGTGGGGCTGGGGGCGCTGCCGGCACCGGCCATCACCTTCAACTACATGGGCCAGTTCGATGCCAGCTTCGATGCACAGGCGGCTTGGCAACCGGCACGCGAGCGCGGCGGTGACGAGCAGGCGCCGGGCAACACAGTGCTCGAAGGCCTGAGCATCAATGGGCAGGTGTATGGCGGCGAGCTGTGCCTGAGCTGGTCGTTCGACCCGCGCCGCTTCGCCCAGACCCAGGTGCAGGCCTTGGCCGACGCCTATGGCCAGGCCTTGCGTGCGCTGGTCGAGCACTGCCTGGCCAGCGATGGTGGGCTGACACCGGCCGATGTACCGCTGGCGCAACTGCACCAGGCGCAGCTCGATGCCCTGAACCTTGTGGCGCGCGACGTCGAAGACCTTTACCCGCTGTCGCCGATGCAGCAGGGCATGCTGTTCCACAGCCTCTACGACGATCAGCCAGGCGCCTACGTTCACCAACTGCGCCTGGACGTCGAAGGCCTGGACGTCGAAGCCTTGCGGGCGGCCTGGCAGGGGGCGCTGGACGCCCATGACACCCTGCGTGCGCGCTTTTTGTGGGGCGATGAACTGCGCCAGCCGTTGCAGGCGATCGGGCGCCAGGTGCGTCTGCCGCTGGAACGGCTGGACTATCGCGGCCAGCCGCGCAGTGCCCTGGAGGCATTTGCCGAAGCTGACCGTCAGCGCGGTTTCGATCTGGCCCAGGCACCGCTGCTGCGGGTCAGCGTGCTGGACACCGCCGAAGGCCGGCAGCACCTGATCGTCACGCACCACCACATCCTGCTCGATGGCTGGAGCACCTCGCAGTTGCTCGGCGAAGTGATGCAGCGTTATGCCGGCCAGACCCCGGCCAGCAGTGCCAGCCGCTACCGCGACTACATGGCCTGGCTCGTCGTCCAGGATGCCCAGTCCGCCCAGGACTTCTGGAGCGCCCAGCTGGCGCCGCTCGAAGAGCCGACTTTGCTGGCCAATGGTGCTCAGGCCGAGCCTGGCGCAACGGGCTTCGGAGAATATTTCCAGGTGCTCGACCCGGCGACCAGCGAGCGCCTGGGCGCGTTTGCCCGGCAGCACAAGGTCACCCTCAACAGCTTGGTGCAGGCCGCCTGGCTGCTGCTGTTGCAGCGCTACAGCGGGCAAGCCTGCGTGGCTTTCGGCGCCACCGTGGCTGGCCGTCCGGTAGACCTGCCGGGCATCGAGCAGCAGTTGGGCCTGTTCATCAACACCCTGCCGGTGATCGCCCGCCCTGAACCCGGGCAATCGGTGGCGCAGTGGGTACAGGCGATCCAGGCGCTGAACCTGGACCTGCGCGAGTACGAGCACAGTCCGCTGGCCGAGGTGCAGCGCCTGGCAGGGCTGGGCAATCTGTTCGACACCTTGCTGGTATTCGAGAACTACCCGCTGGCCGAGGCGCTGCAGCAGGGACCGGACACGGGCTTGCGCATCCTGGATGTGCAAGGTCGCGAACAGACCCATTTCCCGCTGACGGTTTCGGCCGACTTCGGCGCGCGCCTGTCGCTGCGCTACAACTATGCCCGCAGCGCCTTTGGCGACACTTTCATCGCCAGCCTGCACGAGCACCTGTGCAACCTGTTGCAGGCCATGGCCGCAGCGCCTGAGCAGGCGCTGGGCCAATTGACGCTGCTGGGGGATTCGGAGCGCGATTTGCAACTGCTGGCCTGGAACGACACCCAGGTGGCCTTCGCGCCAATGCAACCGGTGCATCGGCTGTTCGAATCGCAGGCCGAGCGTGCGGGGCAGGCGCCGGCACTGGTGTTTGGCGATCAGCAACTGGATTACGCCGAGCTCAACCGCCAGGCCAACCGCCTGGCGCACCGCTTGCGCGCGCACGGGGTGGGCCCGGAGGTGCTGGTCGGCATCGCCGTCGAGCGCTCCCTGGAACTGGTGATTGGCCTGTTGGCCGTCCTCAAGGCCGGTGGCGCCTACGTACCGATGGACCCGGACTACCCGACCGAGCGCCTGCAGTACATGCTCGAGGACAGCGGCGTGGGCTTGCTGCTCAGCCACAGCACCCTGGTAGCGCGCCTGCCGCTGGTCGATGGCGTCCAGGTGCTGTGCCTGGATCAGCTGGACCTCACCCAAGGCCCGGACCACAACCTGGACCTGGCCCTGGACGGCGCTTCGCTGGCGTACATGATCTACACCTCGGGTTCCACCGGCCGGCCCAAGGGCGCGGGCAACCGTCACGACGCTTTGTACAACCGCCTGGCCTGGATGCAGGCGGCCTACCCGCTGGGCGCGGGGGACACGGTGTTGCAGAAGACGCCGTTCAGCTTCGATGTGTCGGTGTGGGAGTTCTTCTGGCCGCTGATGGTCGGCGCCCGCCTGGCCATCGCCGAGCCCGGGGCGCATCGGGACCCGGCGCAACTGGTGGCGCTGATCAACCGTCACCAGGTCGATACGCTGCATTTCGTGCCGTCGATGTTGCAGGCGTTCGTGCGCGACGAGGGCGCGGCCTCCTGTCACAGCCTGCGCCAGGTGATCTGCAGTGGCGAGGCGTTGCCCGCCGAATTGCAACGCCAGGTGCTGCGCGTGCTGCCCAAGGCCGGGCTGTACAACCTGTACGGCCCCACCGAGGCGGCCATCGACGTGACTCACTGGACCTGCCGCGACGACGGTGGGCACAGCGTGCCGATCGGCCGTCCCATCGCCAACCTGCGTACCTATATCCTCGACGACAGCCTGCAACTCCAGGCCGTCGGCCGGGTCGGTGAGCTGTATTTGGGCGGCGTGGGCCTGGCGCGCGGTTACCACCAGCGCCCTGGGCTGACCGCCGAGCGTTTCGTCGCCTCGCCATTCGACGCCGGCCAGCGGCTGTACCGCACCGGCGACCTGGCCCGCTACCGCGCCGACGGGGTGATCGAATACATCGGCCGGATCGACCATCAGGTGAAGATCCGCGGCCTGCGCATCGAACTGGGCGAAATCGAGGCCGCCCTGGTCGAACAGCCCGGCGTCGCCGAAGCCGTGGTACTGGCGCTGGAGGTGGGCAAGAGCACGCAACTGGTGGCGTATCTGGTACCCAGTGCCAGCGCGCTCGACCCCGCGGTGCTCAAGGCTGCCCTGGCCGAGCGACTGCCCGAGCACATGCAACCGGCTCAATTGATCGAACTCGAACGCATGCCGGTGACGGCCAACGGCAAACTCGACCGGCGCCGTCTGCCGGCACCTGAGGCGCGCACGCGTCAGGGGCGCGCACCGGCCACGCTTGAGGAAGCGAGCTTGCTGACGGTCTGGCAGGCGCTGTTCGAGCGCGACGACATCAGCGTCGAAGATGACTTCTTCGAACTCGGTGGCGACTCGATCGTGTCGATCCAGGCCGTGGCCCTGGCGCGCAAGGCGGGGCTGTCGATCACGCCCAAGGATGTGTTCAGCCACCCGACCCTGGAGGCTTTGGCCCAGGTCGCCACCGCCCTGGCACCGGCGCTCGAGACGCCGGTGGCGCGGGTGTCGGTGGGGCTTTCGCAGGCCCAACTGGCGCGCCTTGGGCTCACTGCCGCGCAAGTGGAGGACGCCTACCCGCTGTCGCCCATGCAGCAGGGCATGCTGTTCCACGCGCTGCAGGACAGCGACGATGGCCTGTACGTCAACCAGATCGAAGTAGGCGTGGTGGGCGTGGATCCGCAGCGCATGCTTGCGGCGTGGGAGGCGGTAGCCCGCCGCCACGCGATCCTGCGCACCGCGTTCCTCTGGGAGGGCGAGCAGGAGCCGCTGCAGGTGGTGCTGCGCGAAGTGCCGCCGCTGCTGACCGTGCTCGACTGGCGCAACCGCGCCGACGCCCGGCAGACCGTGCGCGTGCTGGCCGATGCCGAGCGCGAGCAGGGCTTTGCCCTGGGGAGCGCGCCGTTGCTGCGGATACTGTTGGTGCGCATCGATGAGCAGCGGTACCGGCTGATCTGGACCTACCACCACATCCTCATGGATGGCTGGAGCGTCTCGCGGCTGATCGGTGACGTGCTGCGCCACTACAGTGGCCAGGCGCTGTCTCCGGTGGCCGAGTACCGTCATTACATCGGCTGGCTGCAGCGCCAGGATCCGCTGACCAGCGAAGCGTTCTGGAAGACTGCGCTGGCAGCGCTGGAAGGGCCGACGCACCTTGCCCGTGCCGTACCGGTCAAGCAGCCGCAGGCGGGCTATCACGCGCTCTACACCCAGCTGGATGCAACGCAGACCACGCGCCTGCAGCAGTTCGTCCAAGGGCAAAGGGTGACCCTCAACACCTTGGTCCAGGCGGCCTGGCTGCTGCTGTTGCAGCGTTACAGCGGCCAGCGCACGGTGACCTTCGGCGCCACCGTGTCGGGGCGTCCGGAAACCCTGGAAGGCGCCGAGCAGATGCTTGGGCTGTTCATCAACACCTTGCCGGTGGTCAGCAGCGTACCGACCACCCAGGCCGTGGGCGACTGGCTGCGTGAGCTGCAGGCCTACAACCTGCGCATCCGCGACCACCAGCACACGCCACTGGGCGACATCCAGCGCTGGGCCGGGCAGGGCGGCCAGGCGCTGTTCGACAGCATCATCGTGTTCGAGAACCAGCCGGTCGATCGCACGCTGCGCGAGTGGGACGGCGACTCACTGCGCTTTGAGGAGGTATCGGACTTCGGCCTGACCAGCTTTGCCATGGACCTGATGGTCAGCGTGGAGGAGGGCGGTCTGCGCATCGAGTACATGCACCAGCGTTCGCACTTTGATCTTGCGACGGTCGAGCAGATACGCGCGCACATGGAAAGCCTGCTTTGCAGGCTGTGCGACGATGCCCTCCAGCCGGTCGGCTGTCTGGGCCTGGTCGAGGACGCGCCACGCCAGTTGCAGGCGGCCGCGCCAACTGTGGCCAACACCCCGGTGCATGAGCTGATTGCCCGTCGTGCCCGGGAGCTGCCACAACACCCGGCGTTGGTGCTGGGCGAGCAAGTGCTCGACTACGCTACCCTCGAGCGCCGCGCCACGGCCTTGGCCGTGCGTCTGCAAGCGCTGGGTGTTGGGCCGGAAACCGTGGTGGGCGTGTTCATGGAGCGCTCGCTGGAGCTGGTGGTGTCGCTGCTGGCGGTACTCAAGAGCGGCGGTGCCTATGTGCCGCTGGACCCGGAGTACCCAGCCGAGCGCCTGCGCTACATGATGGCCGACGCGGGCATGGCGGTGCTGCTGACCCAGCATCGCCTGCAGGATCGGGTGACCCTGGCGCCATCGGTCACCTGCCTTGCGGTCGATACGCTGGTACTCGATGAAACGGTCGATGCCTCGGGCTTGCCGGCGGTTCAGGACCTGGGCCTGGCCTACCTGATCTACACCTCGGGTTCTACCGGCAAGCCCAAGAGCGTCGCCGTGGCCCATGGGGCGATCAGCATGCATGTGCAGGCTATCGCCCAGCTCTACGAGATGGACCACGACAGCCGCGAGCTGCACTTCATGTCGTTCGCCTTCGATGGCGCCCATGAGCGTTGGATCACCACGTTGATCAGTGGCGGCACCCTGGTGATCCGTGACAACAACCTGTGGACCGCCGAGCAGACCTTGCAGGTGCTCAAGGCGCAGCGCATCAGCATCGCCTGCTTCCCGCCGGCGTACTTGCTGGAGCTGGCCGAGCAGGCCGAACGCCAAGGCGAGGCGCCGGCCGTGCGCATCTACTGCTTTGGCGGTGATGCAGTACCGGATGCCAGCTTCGAGCGGGTCAAGCGCAGCCTGGCGCCACAGTACCTGGTCAACGGCTATGGCCCGACCGAGACCGTGGTCACGCCGCTGCTGTGGAAGACCCCAGCGAGCGGGCATTGCCAGGCAATGTATGCGCCGATCGGTCTGGCGGTGGGGGCGCGGACCCTGTACGTGCTCGATGGCGACCTCAATCCCTTGCCGCCGGGCCTGGTCGGTGAGCTGTTCATCGGTGGCGAGGGCGTTGCCCGCGGCTACCATCACCACCGCGGCCAGACCGCCGAGCGCTTCATCGCCGACCCGTTCGGCGCGCCGGGAGCGCGGCTGTACCGCACGGGCGATTTGGTGCGCATGCGCGCCGATGGCGTGGTGGATTACGTGGGGCGCGTCGACCATCAGGTCAAGGTTCGGGGCTTCCGGATCGAGCTGGGCGAGATCGAGGCGAGGCTGCGCGAACAGACCGGGGTCAAGGATGCCTTGGTGGTGGTGCGCGACACCCCGCAAGGCCGCCAGCTGATCGGTTATGTGGTCGCCGCTGCCGAACAGGGGTTGAGCCAGCGCCTGCTGGCGGCCCTGCGCGAGCGCCTGCCGGACTACATGGTGCCGGCCCAGGTGGTGGTGCTGGCGCAGTTCCCCCTCACGCCCAATGGCAAGCTCGACCGCAAGGCGCTGCCGGACCGTGACTTCGGTGCCCGCGAATTCGTTGCGCCGCGCACGCCCCTGCAGGCGGCGCTGGCGCAGGTCTGGCAACAGGTGCTGGGTGTCGATC
Source organism: Pseudomonas sp. CK-NBRI-02 (assembly GCF_008124495.1). NCBI lineage: Bacteria > Pseudomonadati > Pseudomonadota > Gammaproteobacteria > Pseudomonadales > Pseudomonadaceae > Pseudomonas > Pseudomonas sp. CK-NBRI-02. The sequence continues at coordinate 22,090 of NZ_VSJH01000010.1, forward strand.
AGGTGGGCATCACCGACAACTTCTTCGAGCTGGGCGGCGATTCGCTGCGCACCTTGAAGGTGATCTCCCAGGTACGGGCGATGCCGGGGCTGGGCTTCGAACTCAAGCTGCGCGACATGATGGCCAACCCGACCATCGCCGGCCTGACCGCCGCCCAGGGCCAGGCGCCGGAGCCGTTGCTGCTGCTCAACCAACCGGTGACGGATGCAGCGCCGCTGTTCTGCCTGCATGCAGGGTTCGGCACAGTGTTCGACTACGAGCCCCTGGCCCGGCGCCTGGAAGGGCAGCGCACGGTGTACGGCGTGCAGTGCCGGATGCTGCTGGACCGCCAGTGGCAAGACTTGTCGCTGGCGCAGATGGCCAGTGACTACGCCGCTGCCATTCGCGCTCGCCAGCCCCAGGGGCCGTATCACTTACTGGGCTGGTCGCTCGGCGGCAGCCTGGCACTGCTGGTGGCTCAGGTCCTGGAGGGCCAAGGGCAGAGCGTACGCTGGCTGGGCCTGGTGGACAGCTACGTGCCGCTGGACACCGGTGAGCAGGCCGAAGCGCTGCGCGAAGACCTGCAGGCCTTCCTCTGCGCCACCCTGGGGATGGACCCGGACGCGGTGCAACCAGTGCTCGACGGGCACAGGGCGATCGAGGCCCAGGAGGTGGGTGGGTTGATTGCCGAGGTGATCCAGCGTCAGCCACAACAAGGCGCGGGTTATGCCTTGCTCGGGGCCGATGAGCTGGCGCATACCTTCATGGTCAGCCAGCGGCTCAAGCAACTGTCGCGCGAGCTGCCGATGTTGCCGGTGGTCAAGGCCGAGCTGCGTTGCTGGTGGGCCAGTGCCAACCCGACCGGTGAGCGAGCGGCGCTCGAAGCGCAGCAACCGCGTATTGCCCACACCGAGGTGGTGCGCGCCAGCCACTACGACATCCTGCATAGCCCCGGCTGCCTTGATGGGGTATTGGCGACCCTGGAGCCGGTGCGGCTGCCTCAAGCCTGACCGGCCAGTCTGGCGGTTTGCAGTAAATAGCCACGCCCGGCTTACGTTAGTGAGTCGAGCGTGGTTTTTTTTTGGAGACCGATCGATGCCGCTGCACCCTGATATTGAAGGATTTCTCGAACTGGTGGAGTTCGGTCGCCTGACCGGCAAGAGCCAGCCCATGCATGAACTGTCGCCGCAACAGGCACGCGAGCAGTTCGCCCAAGCTTCACGGCTGCTGGACAGCGCCCCGGCCGGCAACCTGGAAATCACCCAGCTGACGATCCCCAGCCGCGACGGCCAGCCCCTGGCGGCGAGGGCCTATCAGCGTGCCCAGGGTGCGGAGCGACTGCGTCCGGTATTGGTGTATTTCCATGGGGGTGGCTATGTGGTGGGGAGCCTGGACTCCCACGACACCCTATGTCGTCGCCTGGCCTTGGCGGGGGGCTTCGTGGTGCTGTCGGCGGACTACCGGTTGGCGCCGGAGCACAAGTTCCCCACCGCATTCAACGATGCCGAGGACGTGGCGCTGTGGCTGCTCAATGAAGGCGCCCGTCATGGCCTGGATGCCGGGCGGGTGGCGTTGGCAGGCGACAGCGTCGGCGGCAGCCTGGTGGCCGCGCTGGCGATCCGCGCCGCTTCGGCCCCGGAGCAACTGGCGTTGCGGCCGAAGGTCCAGGTGCTGCTGTACCCGGTGCTGGACGCGGCGGTGGAGCGACCCTCGCTGGAACGCTTCGCCGAGGGCTACCTGCTGGAGAAGCAGTCGCTGCGCTGGTTCTACCGGCAGTACGAACGTGATACTGCAGACCGGCTGGACTGGCGCTTCTCGCCGATCCATGCCCAGCTGCCAGCGCAACTGGCGCCGACGATCCTGTGGCTGGCCGAGTTCGATCCATTGCTCGATGAAGGCCTGGCTTATGCCGAACGGGTGCGCGGGGCTGGGCTCGAGATCGACTGCGAGGTCAAGGCAGGCATGACACACGACTTTGCACGCATGGGCGAGGTGGTAGGCGAAGTGCCCGAAATGCTGACGACGCTGGCGCAGGAAATCCAGCGGCGGCTCTGAGCGCTTGGGGGCCGCTGCGTGGCCCATTAGGGGCGCAGCGGTTTTGCTTGCTTTTTCCAAGAAAAAAGTAAGCCGCCGTAAGGGCGCAAGGGTGAATCAGCGTCACCCAGCTCAATGGCTAAGCCCACAAACCTCAGAACCGACACAGCCCCAACGAAAAAGCCGGAGCCCACACACGTGGCTCCGGCCTCCTGGTCCTGCTTGGCGCCGATCAGTAGCGGGCGCGCAAGGTCAAGGTCAGATTCCGCGGTTCGCCATAGAAGTTCGACCCCCAGGCACTATCAACCCGGTCGTAGTACTTGCGATCGAACAGGTTGTTGGCGGTCAGGGTCGAGCTCAGGTGCTCGCTGAATTTGTAGCCCACCTGCGCGGTGGTCACCGCGTAGCCACCCTGAACGAAGTCGACATCACCGCGTCTGTAGGAGGTTTCGCTGACCACACGGGTACCCCCGGCCACATGGAAGCCTTTGAGCGCGCCGTCGAGGAACTCGTATTTGGTCCACAGATTGAAGTTGTGCTTGGGCGTGATGGTGCTGAACTGGCTGCCTTTGCTCACGCCGTTGGTGGTGTCGTCCTCCAGCAGCTTGGTCATGGTGAAGGCATAGCCGGTGGCGATGCTCCAGTTGTCGGTCAGGTTGCCGGTCAGCTCGGTTTCCCAGCCTTGGCTGCGCACCTTGCCGCTGGCTTCGTAGCCATTGACGCCGTTCCACTGGGCACGGTTCTCGTCGAAGATCTGGAACATCGCCAGGGATGCGTTCAGGCGACCATCGAGCAGTTCCTGCTTCAGGCCCACTTCATACTGCTTGCCCTTGTGCGGGCCGACCATCTGCTTGCCGGTGGCGTCGGTTTCGCTCTGGGGCTTGAACACGCTTGTGTAGCTGGCGTAGGCCGAAAGCTCGGGGGTCAGCTTGTAGACGATGGCGCCATAGGGAATGGCCTTGGCGTTGGTCTCGGTGGACGGGTTGCCGAAGTTGTTGAAGAAGGTGTTGGCGTTCTTCGCGTCAGCTTCGAACCAGGTCACGCGGCTGCCCAGGATCACGTCCAGCTCGTCGGTGACACTGAGCTTGGTGCGGCCATAGATCCCGTACTGCTCACTCTTGGAGTAGTTGAAGTTGGTGTGCGGCATGTCCAGGTGCGGCAGGTCGTTGGCGCCGCCGATGCCGATCGGAAAGCCGTCCGCCCAGCCGTCGCCGTCAAGGTCCGCTGTGCCGTAGGTGAAGGCTTTGTCCAGGTGCTGGTATTCGCCACCGAGGGTGAACTCGTGGGTACGACCGGCGAAGGTGAATGGCGAGGTGACGAAGCTGTCCAGACCCATGGTCTTGATGCGGGTGTAGTAGGAGTACATCGACGCGATGGCGGTATTGGTCGCCGGGTCCACGCCGTCGGTGGTCCAGGTGAACTCGCGGGTGGGGGTGCGGGCATCGCGGTAGGTCAGCGAGGTCTTCCACTGGCCGCCATTGTCCAGGGCGTGGTCGAGTTCGGTGAAGGCTTCCCAGGTCTCTTCCTTGAGCGTGTTCCACTTGGCATCGATGTAGGTGTGACGGCCCACATCCAGCAGCTTGCCGTTGGCATAGGCCGGCAGGCCGAACGCCGGAGTGGAGTCGTTCTCCTGGTAGGCACCACCGAACGACAGGGTGGTGCTCGGGTCCAGGTCCATTTCCAGGCGACCATAGAACATCGGGCGCTCGTTCTCGACATAGTCGACGAACGATTTGTTGTTCTCGTAGGCGGTGACCGCACGGCCGCGGATCGTGCCTTCGGCATTCAGCGGGCCGGTGACGTCGACCATGGTGCGATAGCGGTCCCAGGAACCTGCGGCCACCTCGCCGTTCAGGGCGAAGGTGTCCAGGGCGCGCTTGCGCACCACGTTGATGGTACCGGCCGGCTCGCCGGACCCTGCGTACAGGCCGCTCGGGCCGCGCAGCACTTCGACGCGGTCATACATGGCCAGGTCGAAGCTGGTGGCCATGTCGCCTTGGCCGGTGATCTGCGAGACGCCATCGACCTGCACCTGGTCCACCAAAAAGCCGCGCATGTACACGTCGTTCAGGCTTGAGCCGGTGTTGTAGGTCTTGATGGTGGCGCCGGTGACCTGGCGCATCGCGTCCTGCAGGTTGTTCATGTTCTGGTCATCCATGCGCTGGCGGGTGACCACGGTCACCGACTGCGGGATGTCCTTCAGGCGCTCGGTGCCTTTGCCGATGGTGACCGCCTGGGCCGCGTAGGAGTGCGTGCCTTCGGAGGTGGCGCTCAGGGCCTGGCCGTCGATCTGGATGTTCCCCAACTCCAGAGCGTCGCCCGCCGAGGGCCCCTGCAAGGTGACCTGGGAGCCGTCGATGCTGTAGCGCACGCCGGTGCCTTGCAGCATCTGGCGCAGCGCTTGCTGCGGCTCAAGGCGACCGTTCACCGCGGTGGAGCGCTTGCCGCCGACGGTGTCAGGGCTGAACAGGATCTGCAGGTTGGTCTGCTGGCCGAGGGCTTGCAGTGCCGAGCCCAGCGGTTGCGACGGGATGTTCAACTGGATTTCCTGGGCCTGGACCAGCGCTGCGCAGGGCAGCATGAGGGCCAGGGCCAACGGTGACAGTACGTGTTTGACAGACATCGTGCTTCCTTTGAAGGAACTTGTAATTTTTTGGGTGAATGAGAGTTGTTCGTATTCAAGGAGAAGACGCATAGCCTTCTGGAAACCGGAAAAAATTCTTGCAGGTAGGGGTAAAAAGACGCGCCTGGGGTCAGGCGCGCTCGGTCAAGGGATGCAATTGGCCGCCACGTACTTCGATGAGCTGGTCGGCCAGGTCGAAGTAGCGGTCGTCGTGGGAGATCACGATCACGGTCTTGCCCTGGCGTTTGAGGTCCGGCAACAGCTCGGTGTAGAAGACCTTGCGAAACGCCGGATCCTGATCGGCGGCCCACTCGTCGAACACCAGCACCGGACGCTCGTCGAGCCAGGCGTGCAGCAGGGCCAGGCGTTTGCGCTGACCGGTGGAGAGGTCGGTGGTCGAGAACGCGCCGTCGCGGATGGTCACCTTGTGCGCCAGCTCCAGGCGCTCGAGGTAGGCCTGGGTGTGCTCGGGGAGCACGCCCTTGCGTTCGAGCAGTTCCTGGAAGAGGAAGAAGTCGGCGAACACGGTGGTGAACAGCTGGCGATAGTCGTCACGCTGGGCAGGGCCGACGGCCTGGCCGTTGAGCAGTACCTGGCCGCTGTCGGGTTCGTACAGGCCCAGCAACAGCTTGATCAGGGTGGTCTTGCCGCTGCCGTTCTGGCCGACGATGAACAGCAGTTCACCTGGCGTGACCGTCAGATCGAATGGCCCCATGCGAAATGGTGGCAAGCCGTCGACGCTGGGGAAGGCATAGGTCAGTCCACGCAGCTCCAGGCTTTTGAGCACAGGGCGTGCGTTGGTCTCGTTGGCGGGGAGCAGGAACGGCTCGGGCGTGGAGAACGCGGCGTTCATGTCGGCGATGCGCTTGAGGGCGACGGCGTTGCGGCTGATCAGCGGCAGCAGGCTGAGCACCGATTCCATCGGGCCTTTCATGAACAGCAAGGTCATGATGAAGCCGCTGAGCACGCTGTTTTCGACCGGCACCCCCCAGGTCTGCTGGGCCAGGCACAAGCCGATGACCATGAAGAACAGCAGCGAGCCGAAGGTGCTGGCACTCAGGAAGATGTTCACCGAGCGGATTTGCAGTGCGGCGATGCGCTGCACGGTGGGAATCACCTGCTCGCGGTACAGCGTGTGCCGGCGCTGGCGGTGCATGCGCAGTTCCTTGGCGCCCTCGGCCATGCTGCGGTAGTACTTCTGCAACTGGTCTTCTTCTTCGCGGGCGGCTTCGAAGCCGCCCATGCCATGGCTGCGCGCCACGTACTGGGCGATGCAGCCAAGCACCACAGCGCTGGCGGTGATCAGGAACAGCGTCCCATCGAGCATGGCCAGGTAGCCCAGGCAACCCAACGTCACGGTCAGCGAGACGATCAGCTGCGGCAGGCCGAAGGTGAAGTCGCTCACGGTGTCGATGTCGTGGGTCAGCACCGGGATCAGGCGATGGCTGCGGTAGCGTTCCAACTGCTCGATTGGGGCGCAGAGTACCTTGCCGCCCAACGAGATGCGCAGGCGCGCGATCACCTGCTGGCCAACGTAATTGGTGCCGATGTTCGCGGCGATGGCGCAGCCCAGGGCCAGCGCGCACAGTCCGGCAAAGCCGAGCATGACCGCGCTGGCGATAGCCTGCTCGCTGTGCATCAGGGCGTTGATCCTCGCCAGCAGTGCGGTCACGCTCAGGCCGCCGACGATCCCCAGCACGATGGAGACGGCCAGGGTGGGCAGCAGCGGGCGCAGGATCGACAGCAGTTCGCGGGATGTAGCCTTTGTCGAGCTCATGAAGCGTCCTCAAAAAACGGCCGCGCGTTACGCGCGGCTCAGGGCGACGGCTTCACGCAGCCCGGCACGCTGGCCGGCCAGAGTCTGGTACAGCGACTGACCGATTTCGCTGGCGCGCATCGGCAGCACCGAGAGCAAGGTGTCGGACAGGCCGTGTGAGCTTTCGCAGAACCCTTGCAGGTACACCGCCGCCTGCAGGTCGTCGCTGGCCAGGGCCCGGTAGTCGCGATCGACCACGAAGTCCTTCAGGTGCTGCTGCAGGGGCGCCAGAAGCTCGCGGTGCGAACGGCGTTCGTAGCCGGTGGCAAGGATCACCGCGTCGTAGCGATGGGTCTGCTGCTGGTGTGTGGCCAGGTCCTGCAGGGTCAGCTCGATGCCCTCGGCAGTGGCGGTGGCCGCTTCGACTTGACGGCGGCAGAGCACGGCGTGACGGAACTGGTGGGCGACTTTCTGGCGATAGAGGATGCCGTAGATGCGCTCGAGCAGGTCGATGTCCACCACCGAGTAGTTGGTGTTGTGGTACTCATCGATCAGTTTCTTGCGCTCGGGCTGGCTCTGGTTGAACACCAGGTCGGTGTACTGCGGCGCGAAGATTTCGTTGACGAAGGGGCTGTCGTCGGCGGGTTTGAGCGCCGAGGCGCGTACGATCATGTCGACCTTCACCGATGGGTAGCTGTCGTTCAGGTCGATGAACGCCTCGGCCGCGCTCTGGCCAGAGCCGATGATGGCGATGCGCATCGGCTTGCCGTCGCTGCAAGGCAGGGCCGCCAGGCTCTTGAGGTAGGTGGAGTGGTGGAAGACCCGTGGATCATGCTTGAACGCGGCGAAGGTCGCCGGCACTTTCGGCGTGCCGCCGGTGCCGACCACCACCGAGCGGGCCAGGCGGCGGCGCTCCTGGCCGCCCGCCTCGCGGGAGATCACTTGCAGGTGCTGGATGCGCCCGGCTTCCAGGACCGGCTCGATGCGCACCACTTCCTCACCATAGGCCGCCTGGGTGGCGAAGTGTTCGGCAGCCCAGCGCAGGTAGTCGTTGTACTCCAGGCGGCAGGGGTAGAAGGTGCCCAGGTTGACGAAGTCCACCAAGCGCTGCTTCTGGTGCAGGTAGTTGACGAAGCTGTAGGGGCTGGTGGGGTTGCGCAGGGACACCAAGTCCTTGAGGAAGGAGATCTGCAGTTCGCTCTGGGTGGCCAAGGTGTCGCCGTGCCAGCGGTAGTTGCGCTGCTTGTCGATGAACAGGGCATCGAGGGCGTAGCCGTGGGTGTCGGCGAGTTCTTCCAGGGCGATGGCCAAGGCCAGGTTGGAAGGGCCGAAGCCTACGCCAATCAGGTCGTGAAGGGGCTCGGAGGTTGGGTGCTGGCTCATGGTGACGATTCCTCGGGGTCTGTCGGAGGTGGGTGCCTTGAAGGCACCCGGGTCCTGCGCATGTACACCGATAGAACGAGCCGTCAGCCGTGCAATTTAGAACTCTTCTCGTTCTCCAGTTCCCGGACGACGCGAAAGCCGATCCAGTCGCCGCGATCGTCCGGATAGGTCTGGTTGCGGTTGCCCGAGCGGGAGAAGATCGGTGCTTCGCCCCAGTCGTTGCCGCGCAGTTGCACAAGCTCGCAGTTGGGTTCCTTCCAGGCGCTGCCATCGCTGGGCGCGCCGACGTAGCTGTCGTGATAGCAGTCGGCAGTCCATTCGTAGACGTTGCCGTGCATGTCGTACACGCCGAAGGCGTTAGGCGGGTAGCTGCCCACGGGAGCGGTATAGCTGAAGCCGTCCTTGGGGCCGTAGACGTTGGCGTGGCGGGTGATTTCGTAGTCGGCATCCGGGTCCAGAGGGAAGGGGAATGGCCCAGTGCTGCCCGCACGGGCCGCGTATTCGCGTTCTGCCTCGCTGATCATGCGGTAGGTATGGCCGGTCTTTTTCGACAGCCAGGCGACATAGGCCTCGACGTCCTTGTAGCTCATGCACACGGCAGGGTGGCGGTCGGCGGTTTTGGGGTCGAGCTTGTAGCTGGGGACGCTGTTGGTGCAGCGCCGGCCTGGGCGATCGTCACCGTCGGCGATCACCGTACCGGTCTGTTTGAGGTAGGCCTGCCACTCGCCTGCGGTAACGTGGAAGCGGCTGATGGCGAAGGGTTTGTCGAAGGTCACCAGGTGCAACGGGCCCTCGTCAGGCTGACGGCCGACCTCATCGTCCGGGGTGCCCATCTGGAAGCTACCGGCGGGCAGTACCACCATCTGCGGGCAGTCCTTGCAGTCCTGGAACACTTCGCCGGGCTTGTGGTCGTGCGCGCCTCGGGCCGGGCCTGCGAGCAGGCAGCCGAGCAGGCCGAGTAGGGATAGCGGGCGTAGCAGGTTCGTGGGCATCGTGGGTTCCTTGCTGTGGCGGTCATAGCGTGCGCTTGAGCAGCGCGAGGGTACGGTCGAGTTCCTGTTCGTCGTTGAGCAGGCCCGGCGCGGTGCGGATCACCGGGCCTGCGTCGCGGTACACGGCGTCGACCATCACCCGGTGTTCGATCAGGTAGTTGGCGAACCGGTCCTGGTCTTCCTCGGCCTTGACGCGGAAGAAGGTGAACCCGGCCGAATGGGTGCTGCCTTGGGGGGTGACCAGTTGGAGTTGGTCGATTTCCGCCAGGCGCTGTTTGAAGTAGTCGTTGAGCTGGTGGATACGCGCCTGCACATCGGCCTTGCCCAATTGCAGGTGCAGCTCGAAGGCTTTGCCGACTGACCAGCGGTGCTCGAAGCTGTGATAGCCCCCGGGGGTCATGATGGTGGCGAAGTCCTCGTCCTCGGAGAACGTGGCGAAGGTGGGTACCAGATGGTCTTGCAGTTTTTCGCTGGCGGCGCAGATCAGGCCGGTGCCCCGGGGGCCGAACATCCACTTGTGGGTGCCGGCGATGAAGTAGTCGCAGTTGAAGTCGGAAAACTGCGCATCTTCCACGCCGAACCCATGCACGCCATCGACCACGTAGACGATGCGATCCTGCTCGTCGCGGTCGCGATTGTGCCGACGCACCAGCTCGCCGATCTGGCCAATGGGCAGTTTCACGCCGCTGCCCGAATGCACCCAGGTCATGCCCAGGACGCGGGTATGGGGCCTGATGGCGCGGTCGATGGTCTCCAGGATGCGCTCGGTGCTGACGTTCCAGGCCTCGTCGAACAGGCGAAGCTTTCGCACCTGGGTGCCTTGCCGGCGTTGGCGAAGGTCGAAGCTGGTGTTGGCCGAGTAGTGTTCGTGCTCGGTGGTGAGGATCTCCTGGTGCGGCGCCACCTTCAGGCCCGCGTAGATCATCCCCAGGCCTTCAGTGGTGCTGCCGGTCAGGGCAATCTGGCGGGGTTTGACGCCCAGATAGCGTGCGGCCCACTCGCGGACCTCGGCCTCGCGCTTCCACACTGCCTGGCTGTGCCAGTCCATCCACTGCGCCGGGTTGCGGTCGAGTTCGGCGCGGTAGCGGTCGATGCTCTCCTGCACTGGCCGAGGGTGGGTGGTCACCAGGAAATTGGACAGGTGAATCACCTCCGGCGCCTGGGGAAACAATGTGCGCAGCTGGCGCCATTTGTCCTGGCCGGTCAGCGACGCGGGCGCGGCGACGGCCAGGGCGTGGGGCATCATGGGAAGGCTTGCGGCCAGCAGGCCGGCTTGCTTGAGGAAGGTACGGCGATTGCTCATGAGCGGTCAGGCCTTGATCAGCGGTGGGCGACAGGGTGGGCGGATTTCTGGACCTGCTCCCACACGCGCAGGAAGTTGCCGGCCCACAGCTTGGCGATGTCGGTTTCGCTGTAGCCGCGGGTGAGCAGTTCGGCGGTGACATTGCGGATTTCGCTGACGTCCTTCCAGCCCTCCAGGCCGCCGCCGTCATTGAAGTCCGAGCTGATGCCGACATGGTCGATGCCGACCTTCTTGACCGTGTAGTCGATGGCATCGACGTACTGCTTGAGGGTGGCCTTGGGCTCTTCCTCGAGGATGCCGTAGAGCGAACTTGCGTACTCGCCGAAGCGCGCCTCGGGCCAGATGGCGATCACCGCATCGCCTGGCATCAGGGCGTTGGCCAGGCCCTGCAAGGGCGGCAGGTCGAAACGCGTGCGCAGGGCCTGGAGCTTGTCGAGTACTGGCTTGCCCAGCGGTTTGAGGTACTGGCCGAAGCCGACCACCTGGATCACGCCGCCGCTGTCCTTGATCAGTTGCATCTCCTTGTCGGACAGGTTGCGTGGAATATCCACCAGTGCCCGGGGCGCGGAGTGGGAGGCGACGATCGGCGCGCGGGAAAGACGGGCGACATCTTCCAGGGCCAGCGTGGACATCTGCGACACATCGATGATCACGCCCAGATCGTTCAGGCGCTTGACCGCCTGCTCACCCAGCGGCGACAGCCCGCCAAGGGCATCGGCGGTGTCGTTGAAGAACGGCAGCGGTCGCGAGGAGTCGGCCCAGTCGTTGTTGCCGGTGTAGCTGAAGCCGAACATGCGCATGCCACGCGCCGCCCATAGGTCGAGCTGGGACAGGTCGTGGCCGAGCGGGTAGGCATTGAGCATGCTGATGAAGATGGCGAACTTGCCTTCGCCGTTCAGGCGTCGGAAGTCTTCGGGGGTGTAGGCGATGCCCACTTGGTTGGGGAAATCGCGGACCATGCCGGTGATGATCTTGTAGCGCACTTCCTGCTGGTGGCGGGCCTCGTCGACGAAGCCCGGGGTGGGACGGTGCGGGGCGTTGGGCCCGTTCCAGATCTCCGGCCAGCCGAAAATCGTCAGCGCCGCGCCGGAGAGTCGTCCACGGCCGGCCTTGACCAGGTCGAACTGGCCCGGCCCGTCCTTGTCGAGCTCGTTGCCTGCTGTACCCAGGTCCAGTGGCACGGTCACATGGCTGTCGAAAGAGAGCATGTGCTCGTGCAGGGCATTGGCCTGCTCGACGATGGGGCGCGGGTAGCCAGGATCCTGGCCGAACCAGTGGAAGTAACCGGCAGCGCCAAGGGCGGCTGCCAAGGCCAGGGGCAGGCCGATGTACAGGGCTTTGCGGGAGCGGGTCGTGGTCATTGCCATCTCGTTGCAGGGCTGATCGGGGCGAGGTGCCGGGCAGGTGTGGGCCAGGGCAGGGCTCGGGTATCAGGTGGACGAATGGCGGGACGGCAAATTTATTGGCGGGCGCTGACGCTCAAGAAGTGCGCCGGGCGGCCGATAGTTACTGCGTCTAAATGGCCCTAATGGGCAGGGAGAAACACATGGTAGGCATCACAGGGATCAACATCGCTAGCCCATCGCTGGCCACGACCACCCAGGCGGGCGAGGCGGACAAGACCGAACAGGGCAAGGCGACGGGCGTGCAGGTCGATCTTTCCGGGCTGCGTGATACCGCGCAGGCCAAACAGGCCAAGCAAGCGGAAAGTGCCGAGGACAGCGGTGAGCCGCCGCACATCAAGCAATTGCGGGAGATGATCAAGAAGTTGCAGAAGCAGCTGGCCGAGGAGCAAAAGCAACTGGCTCAGCTGGCGGCCCAGAACATGGACGAAACCAGCAAGCTGGCAGCGATCACCGCCAAGCAGGCGAGCATCGCCACGATCAGCGGTGAAATCCAGGCGGCCACCGCGCAACTGTTGGAAGCCCTGAGCAAAACCGGCGGCAGCAGCGCCGGTGGCATGGTCAGTACCCAGGCTTGAAACCTGGGATGCGCATTCGCGGGTAAATCCGCTCCCACAGGTTTTGCGGTGCTCTCACGAACCCCGCCATACCTGTGGGAGCGGATTTACCCGCGAAGCAGGCGCCGCGCAGCATGGTCGCGGATCAGTCGTTGGCCAGGCGCGGACGGCTCTGGCGCTCGGCCTTGTACTGCATCGCCACCGCCGGTGCCGGCTTGGCGCTGCCGGTCTCCAACCACTGGCGCATGCGACTGGCATCGGCGAAGTGGGTGTACTTGCCGAAGGCATCGAGGATCACCATGGCCACTGGGCGATTGTCCATCTTGGTCAGCAGCACCAGGCAGTGGCCGGCCTCGTTGGTAAAACCGGTCTTGGTCAGCTTGATGTCCCAGTTGCTCTTGTTCACCAAATGGTCGGTGTTACGAAAGCCCAGTGTGTAGTTGGGCTTGCGGAACGCCACGGTCTTTTCGCGGGTGGTGGAAAGCTCGCTGAGCATCGGGTACTTGCGCGAAGCCATCAGCAGCTTGGCCAGGTCACGGGCGGTGGAGACGTTCTGGGTCGAAAGGCCGGTGGGCTCGACATAGCGCGTGTGCGCCATGCCCAGGCTGCGCGCCTTGGCATTCATTGCCTTGATGAACGCGCTGTAGCCACCCGGATAGGCGTTGGCCAGGCTGTTGGCGGCGCGGTTCTCCGAAGACATCAGGGTGATCAGCAGGGTCTCGCGACGGTTGAGCTGGCTACCGAGCCGCACACGGGAATAGACACCCTTCATCTCCGGGTTGTTGGCAATGGTCATGGTGAGCATCTCATCCATGGGCAGCTTGGCGTCCAGCACCACCATGGCGGTCATCAGCTTGGTGACCGAAGCGATGGGCACTACGCGGTCGGCATGGCTGGAATACAACTCCTGGTTGGTGTTCAGGTCGATCAGCAGGGCGCTGCCGGAGGCCAGGTGCAGCTTGGCGGGGTCGCGTTGTACCTGGGCCGGGGGTTGTGCAGCAGCGGTCGACGGAAGGGTCGCGGTTCCTGTGAGCAACAGCAGCAGGCTGAGGATGGACAGGGAAGTTTTCACGTTGAGGCTCACTAAAAGTTGGTATGTCGTTGGCTGTGCAAGGGTTTCCCCCAAAAAACCGATGCATTCTGGAGTATGGCCGAACGGCTGTCGAATGCCTTATATCCAAAGGGCGCAAGGTGAACGAAATTTAATCCTGTACCCGTTCAGCGACATAGCCAGTACCGCTGGGCTCAGCGATGCCCAACGTGGTCAATAAGAAGTCGGCACGCTCAGCCACGCTGATCTTGGGCAGCAGCGATACCGCATAGCCTAGCGCTGGATAAGTCTTCTGGAGCTGCTCGAACTCACATCGAGCGGCAGCCATGTCATGGCGGCGCTCTGCGTCCTGCACGTAAATCTCTGCCCATGGCGGTGCCAGGAAAACATGAGGGTTATAGGGATGCTGCTGGCTGAGCTTTTCCAGTATGAGATCGCCGGTCAGGGTCTGAAGCGCAGCCGCCGCGTCGATCAGGCCACGGTCGAAGAACACCCATTGCGAACTACCACATGGCGCATTGGCATAGTCCTCCAGCGCTACGTCGATGGCCCGACGCAAGAAGGCTTCCATATCAATCCAAGGCAATGCCTTCCCGCCTGCGCGTTCCTCTGCCTGCACGACACGCCGCCCGGGCTCTTCTACCACTGCATAGCCGCGCCGCTTAAGCTCGGACAAGAGAGTTGATTTACCTGCGCCTGAGCAGCCGGAAATAACGACGAAGTGATTCATATGTACTCGGTCCGAAAGCCTTCCTTTCAACTGAGCTACGCAGTTTTGCATAAGCGATACTAGATTGCGCTCATCAACAAGCAGGGCACGCCTGAAACGTATGGCCCTGGGGATATTCGGCGAAGTCGTTCCGGGCGGCCGAGGGAAGCGCGACAGCCATCACTGAATCGGCTTGATCAGCTCCGGGCCCTGGTTTCTGACGTTGCCCACGGCCGCGCTCACCCGGAACCACTCGAATTCTTCAGCGGGTTCGCCCAGGTTCAACGCCATTTGCTCGGCATGCTCTGGTTGGAATGCAGGGTCTACCCAGGCTCTGGCTGGTCCTGGGGCCAGAACCACCGGTCGCCGATCATGCACATCGACCATGCCGCCTTGGGCGTCGGCGGTGATGATCACGAAGCCGTCGTGCTCACTGCCGGTGAACTGGCCGATGCTGGCACATAGGGCGGGTCGCCCGTCCCGACGCCGGATGTAGTAGGGCTGCTTCTTTGGCCCGCCTTCATCGACCCACTCATACCACCCGTCCACCGGCGTGATCGCCCGATGCGGCCAGATTGCCCGGAAGAATGGCCCGTGGGCGACCTTCTCGATTCTGGCGTTGATCGGCGGCGCTCGATCGGTCGCCCAGTGCGGCCGCCATCCCCACCTCACCAGATCCGCCCGCAGGCCTGCGTCATCCATTCGCAGCACGGCTACCTGCGTGGTGGGCGCCACGTTGTAGCACTCCATGGCTTGGTCGCCAATGGTGTCGCGCCAAACCCCAGGCATGCTCAGCGTATCGACGAAGTCGTGTATGCCACGGTACTGGCTGAGCCTTCCGCACATCTGACTTCCCTCCCGGTTAGCCAATAAGCATAGCCTTCTGCTCAACCTGCCCGATCTCTCGCCTCACTGTCTTTGAGGCCCTTTCGCGGGTCAAGATTTTAGCCGTCCTGGTCAGGCCTGTGCTTTACGGGCACCGCAGTGGGTGAATTAGCGTTTCGTCGTCGCAGCTCCTATCATCGCCAACGCTTTACGCAGGGATGATCCTCACTGGCTTGAAGGGATTGCTTAAATGGAAAGAAGCTATTTTGTCACGATGCTTGCGCTCATCCTTCATCAGATAGATGCCGCGTACTGGCAGGAATGGGAGATGTTTTTCCTGCCTGGCGGGGTGCAGGGCTTTTTGCTGTTCAATAGCTTGGCAATCCCCGTATTGCTGGTTGGCTATCGAAATGTTTTGCTGGGTACGGCCAACGCCATGGTCTTCGCTAAAGTGTGTGCCGGCCTGGGCCTGCTTACGGTCTTTATCCATACCGGTTTCGGCTTGGCTGGCTTTCATCAGTTTCACCTGCCTGCTTCGATCTGCATTCTCATTCTGTGTTTGGCCAGCGCTCTATGGCTGATGGCCAGAATACGATCCGCATTGCAATGAAGGCCGGGGCTTGCCTCTCTGACGTTCTCGCGGGAAACCCCACACAGGATGTGGCTCCAACAGGCAAAAAAAGCCCGCCAAGGAGGCGGGCAATAGGGGCTTGGGAGCAACGCACAACAAATTCGGTCAGGCCAGCAGGCTTGCGGCCTGCAAACGCTCGGCAAGGGCCTGGGCGGTGGCTCGGGAGGTCAGTGGACCGCTGACGGTCTCGCCATTGCGGATCAGGTACCAGCAGGCCAGCAATCCTTGTTCACGCAAGGTGGCCGGGACGGCGCTGCCGATGACGGACATGATCTGGATAGTGGCCATTTGAGAACCTCCTGTGTGACATGGGGCTACCTTATCGGGCATCCGGCGCGGCTTGAAATCAACTTCCTCAATAGTGCTAATCAGTTATATCAACGTTAACTCGGGTGCGAAGCAGTCCCTCTGTTACGCTACGTAAACGATTCAGCCTAGGAGAGCGGGGCAATGACGATTCCACCGAGCAGAGACACCGTGTTGTGCATTTCCCTGGCCGGGCGCCCCGGCACGTTCGGGGTACGCTTTCACAACCACCTCTACCGGCAGTTGGGGCTGGACTACTACTACAAGGCCATGACCACCCAGGATCTGCCCGCCGCGGTTGCAGGGATCCGCGCCCTGGGCATTCGTGGTTGCGGTGTGTCGATGCCTTACAAGGAAGCGTGCATGGCCTTGGTCGATGAAATCGATCCTTCGGCGGCGGCCATCGAGTCGGTCAATACCCTGGTCAACGAAGGCGGGTATTTGAAGGCTTACAACACCGATTACCTGGCGGTGCGTCAATTACTCCAACGCCATCAGGTCGACCCCAGCACTGCGTTCGCCCTGCGCGGCAGCGGTGGCATGGCCAAGGCGGTGGCCAGTGCCTTGCGCGATGCCGGATTCGCCGAAGGCATCATCGTGGCGCGCAATGAGCAGGCCGGGCGGCAACTGGCGGATGTGTGCGGTTATCGCTGGCTGCCGCAGCTGGGCGACCTGTGCCCGCCAATGCTGGTGAACGTGACGCCAATCGGCATGGCCGGTGGGCCCGAGGCAGAGGAATTGGCATTTAGCCCGGATGCCATCGCAGCAGCGCAGCAAGTGTTCGATGTGGTCGCGATGCCGGCGCGCACGCCGTTGATCCGCCATGCCGAGGCGCTGGGCAAGCCCGTGATTACTGGGTTGGAGGTGATCGCGTTGCAGGCGCTGGAGCAGTTCGTGCTGTATACCGGCGTACGTCCGACGGACGCGCAGGTGGCGGCGGCGGTGGAGTATGCGCGGCAGGCTTAGGGCCGTGCAGACGTTGTGGGAGCGGATTTTGCCCGCGAAAGCGGTAGTGGATCAGTCGACGTTTGGCGAGTAAACCCGCTCCCATGGGTGCAGCAGTCTTCGAACCGTCAGAACACCTGGCGGTCACCGTCGAGCTGTTGATCGACCAGCCAGCGGCCATGGGCCAGCGCGGCGTGCTGGGCGTTCTCCAGGTCGGACAGGAAGGCCATGTTCATCGGCAGCGACAGGCGGCGGCTGGTGTGTCCTTGGGGATCGGTGATCAGGCAGCCGGCAGCGAACGGCAGCGGCGACCCAGGGTGGGTCATGACGCTCGCGGTGATGGTGTGGTCGCGGTATTCACAGTGAAGGGTTTGCATCGTCCTTTACCTCGCTGTGGCTTGGAAACGGTTTATTCCATATACCACAGCGAGGGGCCGGGAGTTCCCGGCCCGACGAGCGTGCCCTGGCGGGCGAGGCTTAGAACGTGGTCGGCTGGATCACTTCGACCCAGTAACCGTCCGGGTCCTTGATGAAGGCCAGGTGCTTCATGCGGCCGTCCGACAGGCGCTTCTGGAAGGGCACTTCCAGGGCTTCGAAACGCTCGCAGGCGGCGCGTACATCCGGCACCGAGATGCAGATGTGGCCAAAACCGCGCGGGTCGGTGTTGCCATCGTGATAGGCGAACTCGGGGTCGTTCTCGGTGCCGTGGTTGTGGGTCAGCTCCAGAATGCCGGGGATCGACTTCATCCACTGGTGACGCTCGGCGTCATCGGCCGGGATCTGTGCCGGATCGACCAGTGCCAGGAAGTACAGGCTGAAGGCCGCTTCAGGGAAGTCGCGCTTGTCCACCAGGCTGAAGCCCAGCACGCGGGTGTAGAAGTCCAGCGACTTTTCGATGTCCTTGACCCGCAGCATGGTGTGGTTGAAGACGAAGTTGGCGGTGGCGGCATCCGGTGTGGCGGTGACGCCTGGCAGGGCGTGCAGATCGTGCAGGCTCATGGGTACTCCAGAAGAGAGGCCGGGACACAAGGCCCCAGCGGGAAAGACAGGTGAGCCATGATACGGCAGTGAGGCGTGAGCGCAAACGAAAGCGCCCTGCACGAGTGCAGGGCGCTGGAATTAGAGGCCCGCATGTGCGGGCGCGTGATGGGGTCGCTAGTCCTTTAGCTGGTTCGATACTGCGCGTGTCGATGTGAAAAAAGTGTGAAGTGGGTGTTGATGTTTCATGGGCGTACCCAACTTTCCACTGTCTTGGCGCCGTACTGTTCTTTCCAGGCCTTCAACCCGCGGTGGTTGCCACCTTTGGTCTCGATCAGCTCGCCGGTGTGCGGGTTCTCGTACACCTTCACCACACGGGGGCGGCGCTGCTGCTTGGGCGCCGTGGTCGGTGCCTTGGTCACTGCCTTCGGGTCGAGGATGGCGACGATGTCGCGCAGACTCTTGTCATAGCTTTTCATCAGGCCGACTAGTTTCTGCTCGAATTCGATTTCGCGTTTTAGGCCGGCGTCCTTTTTCATCGCCTCCAGTTGCGCCATTTGTTCCTGGAGAGCTTTTTCGGCAGCACGAAACTCTGCAAGTCTGGACACTGTCATCACTCCTGTAAGTGTCGTGGCAGGGCGTGACGAACATACAAGAAGCAATAAACGCCGGCCACGGGGATGGGTACAGCTGTTCGCTGATATCGATTGTAGTCGTCGTCCACTACTGGGTAAACCGCAAACTTTTTATAAGTAATCGCGGAACTTTGTTAGTTTTTCGCGCCTTATTCGCAGCGCGTTGCAAATTGCTCTTCAGCGGTGCTTAGACTATCGTCCAATGGCGCATGCTAGAGGGGTTTCACGATCATTCAAGATGATGGCCGTCGTGTTTGTCGGCTGTTCCGTAGTGCCGGGGGCAATGCTGCCCCGGATCGTTTTTCGCCTTCTTCCTGGATGTTCCTTTCGCATGTTTCCCCCGTTTTCCTCAGCCCCCGGGCGCCGTTTTACCGGCCTGTTGTTCCTGTGTGTCGGTGCCCATGCCCAGGCCGCCGGTTTTCTTGAAGACAGCAGCGCCAAGGTCGAAGCGCGCACTGTCTACTTCAACCGGGATTTCCGTGATGGCCACAGCAGTTCAAGTCAAGGCGCATCCAAACGCGAAGAAACGGCCCAGGGTTTCATTTTGAATGTGCAGTCCGGTTATACCCAGGGGCCGGTGGGGTTTGGTGTGGATGCACTGGGAATGGTCGGCTTCAAGCTCGATTCCAGCCCGGCCGATAGCAACAGTGGCCTGCTGCCCTCGTCGGGCCATGACCCGCGCGGTTCGGCCGATCAGTACGCCAAGCTTGGCCTGGCTGGCAAGGTCAAGGTGTCCGACACCGTGCTGCGCTACGGATCGATGATGCCGGATATGCCGCTGCTCAAGTACAACGATGGCCGTCTGCTGCCAACGATGTTCCATGGCGCGATGCTTACCTCCGAAGAAGTGCGTGACCTGAAGTTCACTTTGGCTCGCCTGAACCAGTACACCGCTCGGGACTCCACCGACCGCCAGGACATCCGCGTTCACTGCAAGAACAAGCGCTATGCCTGCAACATCGAGGCCGACCACTTCGATCTGGCCGGCCTTGACTACCGTTTCAATGACCGCCTCAGTGGCCAGTACCAGGTGTCGCGCCTGGAGAACATCTATCGCCAACAATTCCTGGGCCTGGTGGCCAGCCAGCCTCTGGCGGTGGGCAGCCTGTCGGCCGACCTACGCCTGATCAAGAGCGACGATATCGGCAACGCCCGCGCGGGTGAAATCGACCACCGTGCCTTCAGCGGTATGCTCGGTTACAGCCTGGGTGGGCACAAGATCAGCGCCGGCTGGCAGCGCATGTATGGCCAGAGCGCCATGCCGTATCTGGATGGCAGCAACCCTTACTTGGTCAACTACGCCCAGGTCAATGACTTTGCCGCCGCTCAAGAGCGCTCCTGGCAACTGCGTTATGACTACGACTTCAAGGCCCTTGGCGTACCGGGCCTGACATTCTTCACCCGCTACATCAACGGCGACCATATCAAGGTTCCCGGCAGCAGCGCCGAAGGCAAAGAGTGGGAGCGCGATACCGAGCTCAAGTACCAAGTGCAGAGCGGCACCTTCAAGGACGTGAGCGTGCGCCTGCGTAACTCCACCTACCGCAGCAACTATGAAAAATGGGCGCGGGACATGGACGAGACGCGGGTGATCGTGAGCTACAACTTCTCGATTCTCTAGCGTTTTGCCAAATGCCGCCGGCCGCTCGACAATGGCGGCTGGTTGGCAGGAGGACAGGGCGATGAAACGCGTGCTGCTGATTGGCATCGGTCCGGGCGACCCACGCCAGATCACCTATGAAGCGGTGGATGCGCTGCGGCGCGCCACGGTGTTCTTCGTCCTCGACAAAGGCGACGACAAGGATGAACTGGTGCAGTTGCGCAGAAACATCCTGGCGCGCTACGTGCCACAAGGCGGTTATCGCTTGGTGCAATTGAGCGACCCGCGGCGCGATGGCCAGGCGCAGGATTACCTCGGCGCGGTGCAGGACTGGCATCGCCAGCGCGCGGCCTTGTATGGCCAGTGGCTGCAGGACGAGCTGGGCCCTGACGATGTCGGCGCCTTCCTGCTCTGGGGCGAGCCGGGGTTGTACGACAGCACGTTGCGTGTGCTCGACCTTGTTCGCCAACAGGGCATGGCCTTGATGCTGGAGATCATCCCCGGCATCAGCAGCGTGCAGGCCCTGGCCGCGCGCCATCAGATTCCCCTCAATCGTATCGGCGAGCCTCTGACTGTGCTGCCTGGGCGGCGCCTGGCCGAGCAGACACGGATCGACAACGTGGTGGTGATGCTCGATGGGCAGTGCGCCTTCGCCGGGTTGGACGATCCGCAATTGACCATCTATTGGGGCGCCTACCTGGGGACCGAGGATGAGGTGCTGGTCGCTGGGCCGCTGCAAGAGGTCAAGGCACAGATTCTCGAGTTGAGGGTGCGATTGCGGCGACGCAAGGGATGGATCATGGACACCTACTTGCTGCGGCGCGAATGCTGACGTGGGACAGATCGGCAATCGGGGCCGCTTTGCGTCCCCGGTTTCAACGCCGACGCAACATGGCCCCAGTGAAGTTGTACAGACGCTGTTCATCCAGATGCGCCAGGCTGTGCTCGATCCGCTCGGTCAGGGCCAAGGCGTGGCGGTTGCGGTCGTAGCGGGTCTTGAGCAAGGGGGCGCAGGCCGCCTGGGCTTGTTGCCACGCCGCTTGGTCGCTGTAGAGCCGCACGCAGGCTTTCGCCAGTGCCTCGGCGGTCCCGGCGACGGCGCCGGGCCAGGGCAGGGCGCCGTGCATGGCCTCGGCGCCGATGGGCGTGGTGACGCTGGGGGTACCACAGAGCATGGCGTCGGCAAGCTTGCCCTTGATCCCGGCGCCAAAGCGCAGCGGCGCAAAACACAGGCGTGCGTTGCTCATCACCTGCAAGGCATCCTCGGCCCAGCCGAGCAGGTGGAAACCTTCGTCTGGGTTGTGCAACGCCTGGGCCTTGGGCGAGGCGTAGGCGCCGTAGATGTGCAACTGGGCTCCGGGCAAGTGGCGGCGGATCATCGGCCAGAGGTTGTGCTTCATCCACAGCACCGCGTCCCAGTTGGGTGCATGGCGGAAGTTGCCGATGGTCACGATGTGCTCGCGCTCGGCGAAGGGGCGCAACGTCTGGGCCGCAGGGTCGAGCATCAGCGGACACCAGTGCAACAGGTAGTCCGGCACACCAAAGCCATTGACCAGCAGGTCCGTTTCCACGTCCGAGATGATCAGCGACAGGTCGCAGCGGTAGATCGCGGCCAGCTCACGCTGGGCCAGCGCGCTCGGCGCCATCTGGCGGAACAGCTCGGGGCCGCTGGTGTTGAACAGGCCGCGGAAGTCGTTGGGGTCCAAGCCTTCGATCAGTCGCCGGCGCAGCAATTGGTGGCGGGCCTCGCGCAGGCTTTGCAGGTCTGAGGTTTCCAGCACGCGCAGGGCGTTGGGGCAGTGCCGGGCAACGATGGCGCCGAATTGCTCTTCCATTTCGAATCGGTCGAACAGCACCAGGTCGGGCGCCTGTTCGGTGAGGAGGTGGGCAATGCTTGCGTGGTCGCCGGCGAGGGCCAGCTCGGTGATGCCCAGGGCGCGGAGGTCGGCCTTGTGCTCGGCAGGCTCGGTGGTGCTGGCAAAGGTGATGCGCCAGTTGCGGGCGAGAAAACTCTCGAGGATCTGCATCATGTGACCGCCGACGGCGGAAGAGCGCGGTTCGGGCCAGGCTTGGCCGATGACCAGGACGTGGAGCATGGAGGAGGGCCTTGGGCTGGAAAAGGCGCTATTTAATCATGTCCGGGGGCAGGGGGCCGCAGCGCAGCCCCATGCCAGCCTTCAGAACGTGTAATCCAGCGTCGCAAAGTACGAACGCGGTGCCCCCAGCAGCCACTGGTCGCTGGTATAGACGTAGGACGCCGCGTACTCACGGTCGAACAGGTTGTTCACTTGCAAGCCCAGGCGCACATCCGGCAACACCTGCCAGCCCAGATTGGCATCGACCACCGTATAGCCAGGTACGCTGTTCTCATTGGCCGCGCTGTCGTAGCGCTGGTCCACGTAACGCACACCCAGGCCGGCATCGACCTGTCCAAACCCCTTGCTCAGCCACAGGTTGGCCGTGCGACTTGGCACGTTGCCCGGTCTGTTGCCAGCGCGATCCACCACGCCGCTTCCGGTGTTCTCGAGATAGTCATCGAACTTGGCGCGCACCACTGCAGCATTGGCCGAGACCTGCCACTGGTTGGCCAAGGCCAGTTCCACCGTCGCCTCCAGGCCATCGGAGGTCTGTTGGCCCGCTTGCTGTACGCCGTGATTCACGGGGTCGGCAACCAGCAGTTTCTTCTTGACGATGTGGTAGGCCGCCAGCGTCCACTCGCCACGGCCCTCCCAGAACCGTTGCTTGAGGCCCAGCTCGGTCTGCTTGGCTTCGGTCAGGTCGTAGCGTTGCTCCGGGCGCAGGGTCAACAAATCGCCTACGCCATCCTCGCTGGTCGAGTATTGCCCGTACAGCGACAAGTCGTCGTTGACGGCGAACACCAGCCCGGCACGCCAGTTTCCGCCTGGCAGGCTGCGCTCGCTGCGGGTGTCGTTGACCAGATCGTTACGCTCGATGTGATTCTGGTCGCGGCGGATACCAGTCACCAACGACAGGCGCTCGGTCAGCTCGGTGCGGTTCTCGGCGAACAGGGCAAAGGTGTGAGTGGTGGACAATGTCTGTGGGCGTGTCGGCGACAGGCTATGGAACCTGCCAGGGGCGGGATGCCAAGGGTCGAGCGGGTCTGTGATGCCATCGTCGTAGGGCGCGTTGCTGTCGACGTTGAAGCGGATCTTGTTGTATTCGGCGCCGACCAGCGTCGTGCTGGCCAGGCCAAACAGATCATAGTCAAAGGTCAAGCTCTGGCGGTCGCCGATCTGCTCTTGGTTGTGCTTGATCTCAAGGAAACTGCCGCGCTCCAGCCGGTCTTGATCACCCTTCCAGGCGTAGGTTTCGGCATTGCGCCAATGCCGGCGGCTTTTGATGTAGTACAGCTGGTTGCTGGCCGACACGCTGTCGCTGAGGGTCCAGTCGGTGTTCAGCCGAGTCCATTCGTCGTGGTAGCGCTGGACGTCGTTTTGGATGTTGTAGTTCTTCTTGCGCAGACTGCTGCGGTAATGCCCGTCGATCAGCGGCGTGCCGTAGTAGTTGGCAGGTTCTGCATCGCCGCGCTCGTGGGCCAGGGTGAAGCTCAGGTCATCGGTGGCGTCGAAACGCAGCGCGGCGCTCAAGGCCAGGCTGCGCGAGTCGGTACGGTCGACCCAGCCGTTGCCGGCCTGCTGGTTGACCGTCATCCGGTAGCTCAGACGCTCGCTCAGGCTGCCGCCGCTGTCCAGGCCGAGCTGTTGACGGTCCCAGGATCCGTAGCCCAAGCGCAGCCGGTTGTGGACGTCGCCGGCGAAAGGTTTTTTCGGAATCACGTTCACCACCGCCCCGGTGGCGCCTTCGCCATACAGGACCGAGGCCGGCCCGCGGAGGATGTCGATGCGCTCGACCATCCACGGATCGACCGGGAAGGTCAGCGTACCGGCGCCGCTGTACAGGCGCGAGCCGTCGAACAGGGTCATCACCGAGCTATGGCCTTCGAAGCCCCGGGCCGAGAGGCCGGTGTCGCCATCGCCGGGGCTGCCGGTGAAGCTGATGCCTGGCGAGCGGGTCACGGCGTCCTGGACGGTGAGGTTGTTGCGCCGCTCGATCTGTTCGGCGCTGAGGGTGCTGGTGCTGGCCGGGGTTTGCAGGGCGCTCAGGTTCAGGCGCGATCCGGCATCGGTCGGGGTGGCCAGATCGATGGCCGGCGCGTCGTGGGTGTCGGTGATGGTCGTCGAAGGCAGGGCCAGCACGGGATTGTGCTGTTCATCGGCCACTGCCGGAAGGGCAACGGCCAGGCAGGCCGCCAAGGTATGAAGCGTGTAGGTACGGGACATGTCGTTCCACTGCTGCAGGAATGAATGGATCCCGGTGGAAACAACGCAAAGACAAGCGAACGCGCACGCAAGGGGCGTGCGCGAAGACCGGCCTGCGCCCGCCCACCGCGGGTTTGCCAATGTGAAGTTCCAGGCCGGTCTCCGGGCTTGCGAGGGTCATGAAGCCTTCACCTTCCCATGCAGGCGCACAGTGGTCTGTCGAAGGATTCGCTCGCTTACCGTTGCGGGGGCAGCGCCGGACTTGTCGTAGGGACGACGCACCGGCTTCCCGTTTCACCCTGCGCGCGGCGGCGCAGGACACCTGAAACTGGCACGCATCTGACCATCGATCGGGTGGGCAGTCAATGCGCGGGGGAAAGGCGAGGGCTCAGCGCCCGCGTCGGCGCGAGACCCGCGCCTCGATATTCTTGCGCCCGATCAGCAGCGCGGGCTTTTCCACCACCGGCTCGTCCGCCAGCCATTTGTACATCACCAGGCAGTCCACCAACCCCAGTTGGGCATGGCGGTACGCCTTGGGCAGCCGGCCGACGGTCTCGAAGCCGAGCTTGTGCCACAGCGCCACCGCCACTTCGTTGGTAGCCACCACCGAGTTGAACTGCAGCGCCAGGAAACCTTCCTGGCGGGCCAGCTTCTGTGAGTGTTCGCACATCAATCGGGCCACGCCACGGCCACGAGCGGCCTCGCTGACCATGTAGCCGCAGTTGCCCACATGGCTGCCAGGGCCGGCGGCATTGGCCTTGAGGTAGTAGGAACCCAGCAACCCGCCGTCCTGCTCGGCCACCAGGGTGCGCAGGGGCAGATCCAGCCACAGCTGGCGGGCCTGCTCGAAGGTCAGTGCGGGGTCGAAGGCGTAGGTCTGGCGGGCCTGGACGATGGCCTGGAAGGTCGGCCAGAAACGGTCGAAGTCTTCCGGGGTCATGGGGCGGATCTGGATCATGGCGGCTCCTGCGGGCTGGACCGCCAAGTCTGGGTGGCTTGGCGCCGCCGCGCAAGGGCGACGACGCCGGTCGGGTTCAACTGCCGGCTTTGCCCACGGCGTCCATGGCGCGGGCCGAATAGACCAGCGCGGCGCCGGCGTTCATCGCCACGGCCACGCCGAGTGCCTCGGCGATCTCTTCACGGGTGGCGCCTTGCTTGACCGCCTGTTGGGAGTGCACGGCGATGCAGCCGTCGCAACGGGTGGTCACGGCGACGGCGAGGGAGATCAGCTCGCGGGTCTTGGCATCGAGGTGGTTGGTCTTGGCACCGGCGCCGCTGGCGGTCATGTAGCCGGCCACGGTGTCCGGAGACAACTGCTTGAGATCGCCGATGCCGGCCATCAACTGCTTACGGTAGGCGTCCCAGTCCATCATGCTCATCGTCTTCACCTTGGGAAGGTTGCGGAGTGGAGCTTTCAGGCTAGTCGAAGTTTTCGGCAAGGGACGGGCTTGTGTCGCGATGGGCCGCGAAGCGGCCCATTGGCATTTCAGATGTAGATGAAGAACAGCACCAAGGCTGCGACCACCGCCCACTTTTCCAGGTAGTAGCGGGTGCGGTTGCGCTTTTTCAGCGCTTTGCCGCGCTCGCGGATCTTGTAGATACGGGTGAACAGGCGGTTGATGCCGCCGGTCTTGTCATTGGCGTCGTTGGGCGCGGCGGCGGCGGCCATGACGTTGCGGCTGAACCAGCGGTTGAAGGCGGTCGCCCAGCGGTACTTGAGCGGGCGCTCGACGTCGCAGAACAGAATGATGCGATTGTGCTCGGTGGTGTTGGCGGCGTAGTGGATGTAAGTCTCGTCGAACACCACCGCTTCGCCGTCGCGCCAAGCGTACTTTTCGCCATCCACATCGATGTAACAGCCGTCGTCGTTCGGCGTGTCCAGGCCCAGGTGGTAGCGATAGGAGCCGGCATACGGATCGCGGTGACGCACGAGCTTGGCGCCTGGCGGCAGGGTGGCGAACATGGCGGCCTTGACCGTGCCGATACCCTGCAGCAGCTCGGTGGTGCGGGGGCACAGCTTCATCGCAGAAGGATGGCTCTCGCCGTACCACTTCAGGTAGAAGCGCTTCCAGCCGGTCTTGAAGAACGAGTTGAAACCGACATCGTCATAGTTGTCGGATTTCTTGATCTCGCCGACGTGCAGTAACTGCTGGGCTTCTTCGCGGATTTCCTGCCAGTGGTCCTTGAGCGGTTGCAGCTCAGGGAAGGCCTCCACCGGCAAGTAGGGCTTGGCCGGGTGTTTGGAGAACAGGTACAGGAAGGCGTTGACCGGCGCCAGGAAACTGGAGTGATCGCCCAGCTGGCGGGTCAACTTGTGGCGAACCCGACCGCGCAGGTGGACATAGGCGATCGAGAGGACGAATAGAAGTACTAATGCAATTTTCATGGACGGCTGCTTGTCAAGATGGCCATGCTTCGTGGCTTGAGCCCGCCAGCATAAACAATCATGCGTCGGCTTTATAGAATTAATCTCACATTGCCAGGCAGACATTCGTACGATAAGCCCCGTTCGTGCCGTGTGCCCCGGCCTAGACCTTTTCCAGGAGGGAATGACCAATGGCATTCGTCGAACGCGACAAGGGCCAGCCCTTCAAGCGCCTGTTCTTCGCTCTGACGGTCAGCGATGCCCAGCGCCGCGCCATTGCCCAATGGCGGCGCGCGCTGGCGCTGCGCAGTGGCAAGCCGGTGCCGGCGCAGAACTTTCACCTGACATTGTTGTTTCTAGGCGATGTGGATGTCGCCCAGGTGCCCGCCCTGTGCGCCGCCGTGGATCAGCTCAAGCGTCCAGAGGCGCCGATACGTCTGGTGCTGGATCGTCTACAAGTGTGGCATCGCGCCAGTGTCTTGGTCCTTGAGCCCCAGCAGACGCCTCCGGCCTTGGGTCAGTTGGTCTACGCCCTGCAACAGGCAGCCTTGCCGTTGGGCGTCGCCGAGCAGACCCGCGAGTACCGGCCACACCTGACGCTGTCCCGCGATTTTCGCGCCCAGGTGCCGGAGTCTTCCACGGCGCCGGAGTTTTTCCTTGCCGCGCGCTCGTTCGTGCTCTACGAGTCGCGCAAGGGCGCCTATTGGCCACTGGCCGAGTGGCCTTTGGAAGGCTGAGGCCAGCACAGGCTTCATGGTTGTGAGACAGGGGCTTGACGCGTACCATGCCGAGCATTCCTTTCAATAACAAACCGCACGGCACTGGCCAGCATCGGCACGTGGCGTGTGGCTTTTCGTCTTGCCTGCGGAGATCAACAACCCATCCATGAACGGACCTACTCCAAGCGTCTTGCCCACCACCGCGCAAAGCGGCAGCTGGCTCAGTGTCATCGCCCTGGCGCTGGCGGCCTTCATCTTCAATACCACCGAGTTCGTACCGGTGGCGCTGCTCAGCGACATTGGCCACAGCTTCGACATGAGCACCGCCCAGGTCGGTCTGATGCTCACCATCTATGCCTGGGTAGTGGCGCTGGCCTCGTTGCCCATGATGCTGATCACCCGCAACATCGAGCGTCGGCGCCTGCTGTTGTTCGTCTTTCTGGTGTTCATCGTCAGCCACCTGTTGTCGTGGCTGTCCCAGAGCTTCGCCATGCTGCTGGTCAGCCGTATCGGCATTGCCCTGTCCCATGCGGTGTTCTGGGCCATCACCGCGTCGCTGGCGGTGCGCGTGGCCCCCCCAGGCCAGCAGGCCAAGGCCCTGGGCCTGTTGGCCACCGGTACCACCTTGGCCATGGTCATGGGCATTCCGCTGGGACGCGTGGTGGGCGAGGCTTTGGGCTGGCGGGTGACCTTCCTCAGCATTGCCGGTGTGGCACTGGCCACCTTGCTGTGCCTGGTGAAGTCGCTGCCGCTGCTGCCGAGCCAGAACTCCGGTTCCCTGCGCAGCCTGCCGATCCTGTTCAAACGCCCGGCACTGGTGATCACCTACCTGCTGGTGACGTTGGTGATCACCGCGCAGTTCACCGCCTACAGCTACATCGAGCCGTTTGCCTTGCACGTTGCGCAGATCGGCGGCGAGCGCACGACGCTGTTGCTGCTGTTGTTCGGCGGGGCCGGGGTGTTCGGGTCGCTGTTGTTCAGCCGCTACAGCGACCGCTTCCCCCATGGGTTCCTGGTGGCGGCCATCGCATCCCTGGCCGCGTGCTTGCTGCTGTTGCTGCCGCTGTCGGGCAATTTCTATGTGTTCGCGGCCTTGAGCATGGTCTGGGGCGTGGCGATCCTGAGCTTCAGCCTGTCGTTGCAATCGAAGACTCTGAAGCTGGCGTCGGACGCCACCGATGTGGCCATGGCGCTGTTCTCGGGGATCTACAACATCGGCATCGGCGGTGGTGCCCTGCTGGGGAGTATCGTCAGCAGCCAACTGGATGTGACGTACATCGGCGTGGTCGGTGGCAGCGTTGCGGTGGTGGGGCTGGTGCTGGCGGCGGCGAGTACGGCGCGGTTTCGCCAGGCGTTAGGCAAGTAGACGCAGGCGCTCTTGAATCCGGCGGCGAAGCAGACGGTGCTGAGCAGGCTGATCGCATCAAGTGTCGTCGGGCTGCAACGCCGCGAAGCGCTCGCGTAGCCACAGATGCAACTGCGAAACCGCAGGCGACAATTGCTTGCGGTGGGGGCACACCAGAGTCACGGGTGTGGGCTCGCCGGGGTGCTCGGGCATCAGGATTTCCAGCTCGCCCGCCGCCACGTTGGCACTCACATCCAGCCATGACTTATAGACGATCCCTTCGCCTTCCAGAGCCCAGCGCCGCACCACGTCGGCATCGTCGCTGAACAGTGGGCCGCGTACCTGTACGGTGCGGCTGCCCAAGCGCCATTTGTCGTAGACCCGCCCCAGTTGCAAGTAGAGCAGGCAGGCATGCTGCTGGAGCTCTTCGGGCGTGCGCGGCCGGCCGTGGCGGGCCAGGTAGTCAGGGGAGGCCACCAGTACCCGACGGTTCCAGGGCGCCAGGGGCAGGGCAATGTAGTTGGCCTCGGCGTTCAGGCCGTAGCGAATAGCCACATCCACCGGATCGCGGGAAAAGTCGGCGACCTGGTCGGAAAGAAAGAACCGCAGGCTCAGTTCTGGGTGTTCGCGGCGAAACGCACTGAGCCAGGGCAGCAGGATGTTGCGCCCAAGGTCCGAAGGCGCCGACACCTGCAGCACGCCACGCAGGCTGCTGTGTGCGCCGTGCAGGTTGTCGCGCCCTTGGCGCAGGGTGTCCAGCACGCTCTGGGCGGTGGGCAGGTACAGCTCGCCCTCGGCGGTCAGGCGCAGGCTGCGGGTGGTTCGGGCGAACAGGCGCACATCCAGCTCGCGCTCCAGGCGCTTGATCGCTGCCGCCACTTGTCCCGGCAGCAGACCCGCTTCATGGGCGGCGGCGGTGAAGCTGCCCAAGGCGCTGCTACGCACGAACAGTTCGAGATCGGTAAGACGCAGCATTTTCACTCCAGCGATGAAAGTGTTGCTGCATTGTGCGGGTTTTTCTTTTTAACGGGAAAGATAAGATGCGCCACACATCCGTTCTCTTGAGGAGTTGTCCTGATGGATACCGTTGCCCTGGCCAAGCGCCGCTACACCACCAAAGCCTACGATGCCGCACGCCGCATTCCCCAGGCCACTGTCGATGCGCTGCTCGAACAATTGCGCCACAGCCCGTCGTCGGTCAACTCGCAGCCCTGGCACTTCGTCATCGCCGACAGCGCCGAGGGCAAGGCGCGCCTGGCGAAGGCCGCTGATGGGCGTTTTGCCTACAACTCGCCAAAAATCCTCGACGCCTCCCATGTGATCGTGTTCTGCACCCGCACCGACATGACCGAAGCGCACCTGAATGCCTTGCTCGAGCAGGAACAGGCCGATGGACGATTCCGCGACGAGCAGGCCCGTGCCGGGCAGGACGCCAGCCGTCGTGGCTATGTGAATCTGCACCGCTTCGACCAGAAGGATCTGCAGCACTGGATGGAGAAGCAGACCTACCTGGCCTTGGGCACCGCGCTGCTCGGCGCCGCTGCCCATGGCCTGGACGCAACGCCTATCGAAGGGTTCGACAGCAAGGTGCTGGATGCGGAACTGGGCCTGCGCGAGCAGGGTTTCACCAGTGTGGTGGTGCTCGCCCTGGGCTATCGCAGCGAGCAGGACTTCAATGCCGGGCTCAACAAGTCGCGTCTGCCGGCTTCCACGGTGTTCACCTTCCTCTGAGCCGAGGGGCTAGTCGTCAGGCTCCTGTGACAGGGGCCTGGCCACATGCTCCAGCGCGCGGCGTTCGGCGGCGATGCCCCAGCGTGCTTGCACCAGCGCGGCGATGATCATCAGGCTTGCGCCGATCAGGTAGCCGTACAACACGTTGATGCGCTCGCCAGTCTCGATCAATGCACCGAACAACGCGGGTCCGATCAAACCGCCCAGCCCGGTGCCGAAGGCATAGAACACGGCGATGGCCAAGGCACGGATTTCCAGGGGAAAGGTCTCGGACACGGTGAGATAGGCGGAGCTGGCGGCGGCGGAGGCGAAAAAGAAAATCACCATCCAGGCTGCCGTTTGCTCCGTGACATCGAGCAGGCCTTGCTCGAACCCATACCCGCTGATGGCCAGCAGCACACCGGATACCAGGTAAGTGGTGCTGATCATCACCCGCCGGCCCAACACATCGAACAGTCGCCCCAGCAGCAACGGCCCGCAGAAATTGCCCAGGGCGAACGGCAGCACGTACCAGCCGATACGCTCGGACGGCACGCCATAGAAATCGGTGAGCACCAGTGCATAGGTGAAGAAAATCGCGTTGTAGAAAAACGCCTGGGCACTGAGCAACGTCAGGCCGACCAAGGCCCGGCGTCGATGGACGACGAACAGGCTGTGCATGACCTCGCCCAAGGGCGTGTGGTCGCGTGTGCGCAGGCGCAAGGGTGGGGCGTCGAGGGATGGCAGTACGGCGCCACTTCCGCGCAGCTGGTGTTCGATGTCGCTGACGATGCGTTCGGCGCGCTCGGGTTGCCCGTGGACCATCAACCAGCGCGGGCTCTCCGGGATCCATAGGCGCATCAGCAGAATCGCCAGGCCCAGCAGCGCACCGATACCGAAGCACAGTCGCCAGCCCAGATCGCCGCCGATCCAGGCCGGATCGAGCAGAATCACCGCGCCGATCGCACCCAAGGCAGCCCCCAGCCAGAAGGTGCCGTTGATCACCAGATCCACCCAGCCGCGATAGCGCGCGGGGGTGAACTCCTGGATGGTCGAGTTGATGGCGGTGTACTCGCCACCGATGCCGGCCCCGGTGAGAAACCGGAACAGTAGAAAACTTGCCAGGTTCCACGAAAACGCCGTGGCCGCTGTAGCGCCGATGTACAGCGCCAGGGTGACGAAGAACAGCCTGCGCCGGCCCAGGCGGTCGGTCAGCCAGCCGAAGAGCAGGGCTCCGAGCACGGCGCCGGCGATGTAGGCGGCGCCAGCCAGACCGATATCGGTGTTGCTCATGTGCAGCGCCGGGCTGTCTTTGAGGGCTCCTGACACCGAGCCTGCCAGGGTGACTTCCAGGCCGTCCAGCAACCAGGTGATGCCCAGCGCTATCACCAGCAGTGTATGAAAGCGGGTCCAGGGCAGGCGGTCGAGACGGGCGGGAATGTCAGTATGGTAAAGGCGCTCGGTCGAAGAGCAGGGCGAGCGTTGGGTCACCAGAAGGGGCTCCGAGGCTGGCGGTGTGTGCCTGGCAGTGGAGCTCATTTCAGGGGGCGGAGTTCATTTCAGTTCGCGGGTAAACCCGCCCCACCTGGTCCGCTGTGCCTGTGGGAGTGGGTTTACCCGCGAACAGGTCGGGACTGTCACCACAAGGCGACAGATGCAGCGTTCACCACCCGCCCGAACACCTCGATGGCCTTGTCCACCTCGGCCTCGCAGGTGAAGCGCCCAAGGCTGATCCGCACGCTGTTGCGTGCCTGGGCTTCGTCCAGACCCAGGCTCAGCAGGACGTGGGAAGCGGCATCGCTCGCCGAGCTGCACGCCGAAGTCGAGGACAGGGCCAGTTCGCTGGCCAATGCCGCGCTGTTGAACCCCTTGGCGTCGATGCACAGGTTCAAGGTATGGGGAATGCGTTGTTGCGGGCAGCCATTGAGGCGCACCCCGGGCAGTGCGAGCAGGCCACGGCGCAGGCGTTCGCTGAACTGGACGATGCGTTGGTGCTCGCTGTCGCCGGGCCCGCCGGCAAGGGCGAAGGCGCTGCCCATGCCGACGATCTGGTGGGTCGCCAAGGTCCCGGACCGCAGGCCGCGCTCATGGCCGCCGCCGTGCATCTGGGCGCGCAGCACCGGGCGTGCGCGCGGGCCGACGTACAATGCACCGATACCCTTGGGTCCATAGACCTTATGCGCCGAGAACGACATCAGATCGACCGCCTGACGCGCGAGGTCGAGGGCGACCTTGCCCACTGCCTGGGCGGCATCCACGTGCAACAGGGCCCCATGGGCGCGCACGTGTTCGCCGATGGTGGCGAAATCGGTAAGGGTGCCCAGTTCATTGTTCACCGCCATCAGCGACACCAGGCGGGTGTCGTTGCGAAGCGCCGCCTGTACTGCCTGGGGTTGGATCAGCCCGCGTGCATCCGGTGCCAGGCGCGTGACCGTCCAACCGAGACGTTCGAGCTCGGCCACGGTATCGAGCACCGCTTTGTGCTCCAGTTCGCTGGTGATCAGGTGGCCTGGGTGGCCGACGCATTGGGCAATGCCCTTGAGCGCTAGGTTGTTGGATTCGGTGGCGCCGGAGGTCCAGACCAGGTCGGTCGGGTCTGCGCCTACGCGCTCGGCTACCTGGCGGCGAGCCTGTTCCACGAGCTCGCGGGCGGCCTGGCCATAGACATGGCCGCTGGATGCTGGGTTGCCGAAATGCGCTTGGTGGCCAAGGCAGGTGATCATGGCCTCGATGACGCGGGCATCGACAGGAGTGGTGGCGGCGTAGTCGAAGTAGAGGGGGGCGCTGGGCATGATGGGCGGGTCCGTGCAAGTTGCCGTGAAGTGGCGATCGATGTCCCATCGTACCCAGCGGGCGGAGATGCTTTTTGCCTTGTTGGCCGATTGTGCTCTGGCTTGAGGATCAATTTTTCTCTGGAGTCGATTCGTGTAGGAAAAATTTCTCCAACTAGGGAGCGGGAGGCCTTCCGGGCAGAGCTTCAGGCCGAGAGGGGCTGCTTTTCTTCTTCCGTCGTCACCCGTTCGCACAGGTCGATGATCTGCTCGCGCATCCAGCGGTTGGCCGGGTCCTGGTCGGTGCTTTCGTGCCAGTACAAGTGGGTTTCCAGCGGCGGCACTTCGACCGGCAGCGGCAAGTGGCGCAATTGATGGCGGCGGGCGAAGCGCTCGGGGACGGTCATCACCATGTCGGTCTGTTGCAATACCTGCGAAGCCATCAAGTAATGCTGTGAGCGCAGGGCGATCTTGCGCTGCAGGCCCATTTTGCCCAGGGCCAGGTCCACATAGCCCAGGCCGTTGCGGCGGCTGGAGATGTGGATGTGGGTCAGGGCAAGGTAGCTGTCGAGCGTGAGCTTGCCTTCGATCAGTGGGTGGCCGGGGCGCATTGCGCAAACGAAGCGATCTTGCATGAGCTTGACGTGGCGCACCTGCGGGTCGATGTTCAGCGGGGCGTCCACGGCGAAATCCAGGTGACCGGCGGCCAGTTCCTTGGTGGTCTCGCGCCGTTTGCACAGGAAACTTTCGATCACCAGCGCCGGGGCCAGGCGCCGCAGGCGCTGGAACAACGGCGGCAGGATCACCGCCTCGGTGAGGTCGGTCATGCTGATGCGGAAGGTCTTGTTGGCCTGCTGCGGGTTGAAGGTACGGCTTTCCTGCACCGAGGTGCGCAGCAAGGCCAAGGCGTTGCGCACCGGGCCGATGATGTTCTGCGCCATTGGTGTGGGCACCATGCCTTGGGCGGTGCGCACGAACAGCGGGTCGTTGAAGGTTTCGCGCAGGCGCGAGAGGGCGTTGGACACGGCAGGCTGGGTAATGCCGACGATCTGCCCGGCACGGGTCAGGTTGGCTTCGGTGTAGATGGCATCGAAGACGATGAACAGGTTGAGGTCGACCTTGCTGAGGTTCATGGCGCTGCTCTTTATAGGAATTATCGGCCGATCATATATTGCTTATGAATGTTAATACACGCGGAAAATAGACTAGGTGGATAGCGCCTCGGTGCTCTAGGCTCTGGCTCATGTTCTCAAGCCTGTGAAGGTAGCCCTGATGGATTTCGCCTATTCGCCCAAGGTCCAGGCATTGCGTGAGCGTGTCACGGCATTCATGGACGCCTATGTCTACCCAGCGGAGCCGGTGTTCGAACGCCAGGTCGCCGAGGGCGATCGCTGGCAGCCCACCGCAATCATGGAAGAACTCAAGGCCAAGGCCCGCGCCGAAGGCCTGTGGAACCTCTTCTTACCCGAGTCGGAGTACGGCGCAGGCCTGTCCAACCTCGAATACGCCCCCCTGGCCGAGATCATGGGGCGCTCGCTGCTGGGGCCGGAACCGTTCAATTGCTCGGCGCCCGATACCGGCAACATGGAGGTGCTGGTGCGCTATGGCAGCGAGGCGCAGAAGCGCCAATGGCTGGAGCCGTTGCTGCGCGGCGAGATCCGTTCGGCGTTCGCCATGACCGAGCCGGACGTTGCGTCCTCCGACGCCACCAACATGGCCGCCACGGCCGTGCGCGAGGGTGACCAGTGGGTGATCAACGGGCGCAAGTGGTGGACCTCCGGTGCCTGCGACCCGCGCTGCAAAGTGATGATCTTCATGGGCTTGTCCGACCCGCAAGGGCCGCGTCATCAGCAGCACTCGATGATCTTGGTGCCTACCGACACGCCGGGTGTGAAGATCGTCCGCCCGTTGCCGGTGTTCGGTTACGACGATGCGCCCCATGGCCATGCCGAGGTGCTGTTCGAGAACGTACGGGTGCCGTATGAGAATGTGATCCTGGGCGAGGGCCGTGGCTTCGAGATCGCCCAGGGTCGCCTGGGCCCTGGGCGCATCCACCACTGCATGCGCTCGATCGGTATGGCCGAGCGTGCCCTGGAGCTGATGTGCAAGCGCGCCGTCGAGCGCACGGCGTTCGGCAGACCGCTGGCTCGGTTGGGGGGCAATGTCGACAAGATCGCCGATTCGCGCATGGAGATCGACATGGCGCGGCTGCTGACCCTCAAGGCCGCCTACATGATGGACACCGTCGGCAACAAGGTCGCGCGCAGCGAGATCGCCCAGATCAAGGTGGTGGCGCCGAACGTGGCGTTGAAGGTGATCGACCGGGCGATCCAGATCCACGGCGGGGCCGGTGTCAGTGGCGACTTCCCGCTGGCCTACATGTACGCCATGCAGCGCACCCTGCGCCTGGCCGACGGGCCGGACGAAGTGCATCGGGCAGC
This sequence comes from Pseudomonas sp. CK-NBRI-02, assembly GCF_008124495.1. Classification (NCBI taxonomy): domain Bacteria; kingdom Pseudomonadati; phylum Pseudomonadota; class Gammaproteobacteria; order Pseudomonadales; family Pseudomonadaceae; genus Pseudomonas; species Pseudomonas sp. CK-NBRI-02. The sequence continues at coordinate 57,431 of NZ_VSJH01000010.1, forward strand.
GGTGGGCAAGTACGAGATCGGCAAGCATGTGCCCAAGGAGCTACTGCGTAGCGGTCACTGAACTGGGGCCGCTTATGCGGCCCCGAGGCGGGTTATGGACCAGATGGGGGAGAACCGGCGCGCTCGTTTTTTTCTGCAAGGTCCGGGTGGTCTTGCGCCGGGTCGTCATGCCGGTCGCGGGTCTTGAACAGTGACAACAGCACCCCGCCGAGCAGCAAGCCGAACGTCACGCCCAGCGACAGCAAGGCGGGCACCTTGCCCACCAGGCCGTGGTAGAAGATCTTGCAGCCGATGAACACCAGTACCAGCGCCAGGGCGTACTTGAGGTAGACGAAGCGGTGCATCAGCGCCGCCAGGGCGAAGTACAGCGAGCGCAGACCGAGGATGGCGAAGATGTTCGAGGTGTAGACGATGAACGGGTCTTGGGTGATGGCGAAGATCGCCGGGACGCTGTCGACGGCGAACACCAGGTCGGCCAACTCGATCAGTACCAGTGCCAGGAACAGCGGCGTCGCATGGCGCACGGCGGTGTGCTGCCCGGGCGGGGTGAGGTGCACGAAGAAGTGTGCGCCGTGGACCTGGTCGGTGACCCGCATGTGCCGACGTACGAAGCGTAGCACCGGGTTGTTGGCAAGGTCCGGGTGGCTTTCCTGCCGAGCCAAAGCCATCTTTACACCCGTGAACAGCAGGAAGGCGCCGAACAGGTAGAGCACCCAGGCAAAGTGCTGCACCAGCGCCGCACCTACGCCGATCATGATCGCCCTCAGGACCACCACGCCGAGAATGCCCCAGAACAGTACCCGGTGCTGGTAACGGCGGGGAATGGCGAAGAAACCGAAGATCATGGCCATGACGAACACGTTGTCCATCGATAGCGATTGCTCGACCAGGAACCCCGTGTAGAACTCCAGCGCCGACTGCGCGCCCAGCTCGTACCAGACCCACGCGCCGAACAACACGCCGACACTGAAATAGCCGGCGTACAGCAGCAGGCTCTCGCGCATTTCGATCTCGCGGTTCTTGCGGTGGAGCACGCCAAGGTCCAGGACCAGCAGGCCGATGACGATAGCGATGAAGACCAGCCACAGCCAGGCGCTGGTGCCGAGGAACGGGGTGGTGAGGAATGTGTGCAGAGCCATCATGAGCCCCTCCTTTAATGTCGACGTTGCATGGCAACAGTGATCCGACATGGCGGCTGGGTAGCCGTCAGAGGGGCCCGGTATCACATAGGCTTGAGCGTAGTCCCGATCGGTGAGCCTGCCGAATGGCGCGCTGTTACATTTCTTTGCGAGGCTGCCCAGTCCTTCAGTACACCCACACTTCCACCCGTCGATTGCGCAGCCGCCCTTGTTCCTGGTCGTTGTCGGCCACTGGCAGTTCGTCGCCCATGCCGGTCACTTCCTTGATTTCCACGCCATCGCGGGCGAGCTCGCGGCGCACCGCCATGGCCCGCAGGCGCGAGAGCAGGGCGGCGCGGCCCTGGGTTTCCTTGGGGTCGCCAAACCCCACCAGTACCACCTGGTGCTGCAGCTTGCCGGCCTGGCGCAGGTAGTCTGCGACCCGGCGTACGTCGCGCAGCGCCTTGTTGTCCAGGTTGGCGCTGCCGGGCTGGAAGCGAAAGTTCACGGTCAGGCGCCGGGCCTCAGCGGCCAGGGTCCGATAGCGTGGCGGCATGTCGGCCTGGGCGGGTACGGGCAGGGCTTTGACCTGCTGGGCCACGAAGCCTTGGCGGGCGACGATGGCCTGCCCGGCGGGGGTTTGGGTGTACTCGGCCAGGGCGACCGCCAAAGGGGCGGCGCGAGCAGGCAGGTAGAAGAACAAGCGGCGCGACAGCGGATAATCCTCGCTGGCGACCAGCGTTGGGGTAGGCAGCATGGCTGGCGCGTCGCCTTCGGCGATGGCCAGCACCTTGGCGCCATGCACGGCGGCCAGGCTGCTGAAACCGATGGCCTGGCGGTCAGCCTTGACCCGCTCGGCCAGCGCTTCGCTGGATTCGAAACGTTGCGCCTGACCGGCCAGCGTCTGCTGGCGTGGCTCCAGCACCAGAGCCTTGAAGGTTTCGAACGTGCCGGAGCGATCGTCACGGGCATACAGACGGATCTCCCCGCCGGGCACGCCGAGCTGTTCCCAGCGTCGTACCTGGCCGCAGAACACTTGGGCCAATTGCGCGGTGGTCAGTTGGGCCAGCGGATTGTCCGGGTGAACGATTACCGCCACTGCGTCCAGTCCGATGACCTGTTCGGCGCCTTTGCCGCGAAGATCGCCTAGTGCCCGAAGACGCCGAGCTTCGTCGTCGGTGATGGGGCGGGACGCGGCCGCCAGGTCCGCTTGGCCATCGCCCAGGGCTGTGAAGCCGGTGCTCGAGCCGTGGGCGGCGATGGTGATGCGCAAAGGCTGGCCCTGGGCATCGAGTGCGTTGATTTCGGTTTCGTTGGCTTGGCGGCTCGGGGTTTGGGTGACCGCAGTGGCACCTTGGGCCGCCAGCAGGCCTTGGATGAGCGCGGGTGTCAGGGCGGCGCCGATGGTATTGGAGCCCTGGATGCGCAGTTGCGCGGGCCCTGCGAGGGCCCACAAGGGGAACAGACAGCACAGCAAGGCGAACAGGCGAGGCATGCCGGAGACCTGTGGCATAAAGATGCGCTGCAGATTACGACAGTGGCGTGACCGGGAGATGACAGGGCGTGAGGTTGAGAAAAGGGGCCCGATCAGAATGTCGGCGGCGTGATCACCCAGATCACCACGGCATCCACTGCTCCAGGATTGCCATAACGATGGGGCTCTTGGCTCGAGAAACTGAAGCTGTCCCCTTCGTTGAGTTGGAAATACCGCTCGCCGACCCACAGCTCGAAGCTACCGGACAGCAAATAGCCGGCTTCCTCGCCCTCGTGGCTGTAACTCTGCTGGCTGTAGGTGCCCGGGGGAAAGCGCGAATGGAGGATTTCGAGCTGCCGGTTGGGCTGGGGGGTGAGCAACTGATCGACGATACCGTCCTCGTAATGCACGCTCAGGCGACTGTTGCGCCGCACCACGTAGCCTTGGTCCTCAGGGGCGGTGCTGGCCTCGCTGGCGAAGAACCACTGGATGGTCACGCCCAGGCTGCGGGCAATGTTGAACAGCGCCGGGATCGAGGGATAGGAGAGATTGCGCTCCAGTTGGCTGATGTAGCCGGCGGTCAGTTCGCTTTGCTTGGCCAGCTCGGCGAGGGTCATGCCGCGGCGCTTGCGCAGGCCGCGGATGCGGGTGCCGAGAAACTGCGGGGCCGCGCCGCCGTCTTCGGCGGCGGGCGGCGGCGTCTGGGGTTGCTGGCTCATGCGCGTCGGTCCATCGGGAAAGCCAGAAGTATGACCAGCCTCAGAGCGCCCAGGCAACCGTCAGGCCGTCGTGGATCGCTTCTTCGACGGTGCGCGGTGCCAGGCAGTCGCCGATGCGCCGCACCTGAACCAAACCGGCCAGTTCCTCGGCCAAGGTGTCCACCGGTTGATGGCCGAGGCACAGGACCAGGGTGTCGATCTCTTCGAAGATCATCGGTTCGCCACTGGCGGTGTGCAGCAGGTAGACGGTGTTGTCGTCGCAGCCGTACAGCCGGGCATAGGGGGTGATGGGGATGCCCAGGCGGTGCAGCTCGCCGGCCATCTGGTCGCGCACGTACAGCGGCAAGCTCTCGCCACAGTGGGTGCCATTGACTGCCAGCTGCACCTGATGGCCTTCGCGCACCAGGCGCTCGGCGATGCCGGGGCCGATCCAGTCGCTGCGCCAGTCCACCACCAGCACCGAGCGTCCCAGGGTGGCCTGGTTGCGCAGCACCTGCCAGGCATCGACCACCTGCAAGTCGCCACTGCGTTCGAATTCGGGCCAGTACGGGCGGGCGCCGGTGGCGGCGATCACCACATCGGGACGTTCGCGTTCGACCAAGGCCCGGTCGACGCGGGTGTTGCGCACCACGCGCACGCCGGCCAGTTCCATCTCCCGTTGCAGGTTGGTGCTGGCGCCGCCGAACTCGCTGCGACGCGGCAGCAGCTGGGCCAATTGCACCTGGCCACCCAACTGTGGGCCGGCCTCGTACAGGGTCACCTCATGACCGCGCGCCGCTGCGACCGCCGCGGCTTTCATGCCGGCCGGGCCGCCGCCTGCGATCATCACGCGCTTGGGCGCCTGGGTGGGGGTGAGCGTGCCGTATTGCAGTTCGCGGCCGGTCTCTGGACGCTGGATGCAAGAGATCGGCAGGCCGCGATGGAAATGGCCGATACAGGCCTGGTTGCAGGCGATGCAGGCGCGCACGTCCTCAACCTGACCACGTTCGGTCTTCGATGGCATCTGCGGGTCGCAGATCAGCGCGCGGGTCATGCCGCAGACGTCGGCCTGACCGCGGGCCAGGATCAACTCGGCCTCCTGGGGCTGGTTGATGCGTCCGGTGACGAACAGCGGGATGTCCAGGCGCGCCTTGAACGTGCCGGCTTCGCGGGCGAGATACGCAGGCTCGATGGCCATGGGCGGAACGATATGCACCGCACCGCCTTGTGAGGCGGAGGTGCCGGCGACGATGTGCAGGTAGTCGATCTCGCCCTGCAGGGCCTGGGCAGCCACCAGGGATTCGTCCTCGGTCAGGCCTTCGGGGTCGCGCTCGTCGGCGCTGATGCGCAGGCCTACGATGAATTGCTCGTCGGTGGCTGCGCGCACGGCGCTCAGCACTTCACGCACAAAGCGCAGGCGTTGCTCGAGGCCGCCGTTGTAGCCGTCGGTGCGGCGATTGACCCGCGGATTGAGGAACTGCGCCGGCAGGTAGCCATGACTGGCTACCACTTCCACGCCGTCGAGCCCGGCCTGATGCAGGCGGCGGGCGGCACTGGCGTAGCCCTGGATGATCTCGTCGATCATCGCCTGGTCCAGCGCCCGAGGCATCACCCGAAAACGCTCGTTGGGCACCGCCGAGGCCGAGTAGGCCACTGCCAGCAGGCCATCGGCGGTTTCCATGATCTCGCGCCCGGGGTGGAACAACTGTGACAGCACGACGGTGCCGTGGGCGTGGCAGGCCTCGGCCAGACGGCGATAGCCGTCGATGCAGGCATCGTCGGTGGCCATCAGCACATGGGAGGTGTAGCGGGCGCTGTCGTGAACCCCCGCCACCTGCAGCACGATCAGGCCGGCGCCGCCTTCGGCGCGGGCGCGCTGGTAGGCAATGAGCTTGTCGTTGACCAAGTTGTCGGTGGGCAGGCAGGTGTCATGTCCGGTGGACATGATGCGGTTCTTAAGGCGTTTGCCACGGATCTGCAGCGGTTCGAACAGGTGGGGGAAGGCGGTCGACATGCGCGCAGCTCCGGTCGGTTGTCGTTCTTGTTTTTTCCATGAAAGTGTAGCGCCAGTAAAAAATCAACTTGTTTTTTTACTGGCTGGCGTCTAGCGTTCCCTCGACCCCTCGCTCAGGGGCATCCCTCACAACAACAAGAAAGCGGAGCCTGCGCTGCACCGGCCAGGCACCGGCAGGAGGAACCACCGATGCAAGCATTTCCCCGCAGGACCGGATTGTGCGCAGTGCTTCTGGCCTTGGGCCTGGGCAGTGCGCAGGCGGCGCCGCAGATGGTCGTGGTCGGCTATGGCGGCGCGGGCCAGAAAGCCCAGGACGTGGCGATCTTCCAGCCTTTCAGCGCCCAGGATGGCAGCAAGCTGATCCAGAGCGAGTACAACGGCGAGATGGCCCGGATCCAGGTGATGGCCGATACCGGGAATGTCGATTGGGACGTGGTGCAGATCGAAGGCCCGGACCTCATGCGCGGCTGTGACGAAGGCATCTACGAGCGCCTGGATTGGCAACAGATTGGCCATGCCGCCGAGCTGATCCCGGACGCGGCCCAGGCGTGCGGTTCGGCGGCGCTGGTGTGGAGCGTGGCGATTGCCTATGACCGCGACAAGCTGGCCAAGGCGCCCACGTCCTGGGCGGATTTCTGGGATGTGAAGACGTTTCCCGGCAAGCGCGGGCTGCGCAAACGTGCGGTGTACAACCTGGAGTTCGCGCTGCTGGCCGACGGCGTGAAGGTCGAGGACGTCTACAAGATGCTTTCTACTCCGGCAGGTGTCGAGCGCGCCTTCGCCAAGCTCACCGAACTCAAGCCTTACATCCAATGGTGGGATGCCGGCGCCCAGCCCGCGCAGTGGCTGACAGCAGGCGATGTGGTGATGACCTCCACCTACAGCGGCCGCATCGCCGTCGCTGCCCAGCAGGGCAGTCCGCTGGCGGTGGTGTGGCCGGGTAGTCTGTATGGCATGGATTACTGGGCGATTATCAAGGGCTCCCAGCATGTCGATCAGGCACGGCGTCTGATTGCCTATGCCAACCAGCCAGACACCCAAGTGCGGTATGTGCAGCAGATCCCCTATGGCCCGACCAACACTCAGGCCGCAGCCAGGCTCGATCCTGCGTTGGCCAGCTGGGTGCCGACTTCACCGGAAAACCTAAAGGGCGCGCTGGCGATGAATGTCGAGTTCTGGGTTGACCATGGCGAGGAGCTGGAGCAGCGCTTCAACGCATGGGCCAGCAAGTGAGGTAGATTCAATCCCCAAGGCCGCTTCGCGGCCTTCGTGGGTAAATCGGAGCGCCGAACAGACCTCGGCCTCTCACATTCTCGAACCAGGACAACAACATGACCCCCTCCGAACGGACCCTGCGCCAGGAACTGGCCGCCTGCTACCGGCTGATCGCGCACTTTCGCATGACCGATCTGATCTTCACCCACATCTCCGTGCGCTTGCCGGGGCCTGAGCATCATTTTCTGATCAACCCCTACGGCCTGCTGTTCGATGAGATCACGGCCTCGAAACTGGTGAAGATCGATTTGCAGGGCAATCCGGTGGAGCCGACGCCCTACCCGGTGAACCCGGCCGGTTTCGTCATCCACAGCGCCATTCACGGCGCCCGCGAGGACGCCCAGTGCGTGTTGCACACCCACACCCGGGCTGGCTGCGCAGTGGCGGCGCTCGAATGCGGCTTGCTGCCGCTCAACCAGATTTCCATGGAGTTCTACGGCCGGGTTGGCTACCACGCCTATGAAGGCATCGCCCTGGACATGGACGAGCAGCAGCGCCTGGTGGCGGACCTGGGCGAGCACTCGGTGATGATCCTGCGCAACCATGGTTTGTTGACCGTCGGCAGCAGCGTGGCCGAGGCCTTCATGCGCATGTACTACCTGGAGAAAGCCTGCGAGATCCAGTTGGCGGCCTTGCAGGCCGGGCAGGTGATCGTGCCGCCGCACGAGGTGTGCGCGCATACCGAGCGCCAGTTCAATTCCCCGGCGCGGCCGTTGAAAGCCGGGGAGTTGTCGGACCCAGACGGCAATGCGTTGGCCTGGCAGGCCTTGCTGCGGTTGCTGGAGCGGGTGGCGCCGGATTATCGCGACTGAGACGCCAGCGCCGGCTCCCAGGGTAGCGCGTCGTTGAGCCGGCGAAGCCTGCAATGGGCTGCACAGCAGCCCAAGGGGCGAAGGCGCCGGTGTCAGCGAGCGTCCGGCACGATGATGTGGGCCGGCGCCTGCGCCGCGCGGCCACGGGCGACCCAGTAGTACAGCACGCTCGGCACGACCAGGCCGATCAGCCAGGAGACATCCACGCCGCCTAGGTGGGCGACCATGGGGCCGGTGTACAGCTTGGTGTCGATGAACGGCATCTGCACCAGCACACCGAAGGTGTAGACGATGATCCCAGGCCAGTTCCAGCGGCCATAGCGCCCTTCAGGGTCGGCCAGGGCGGGGATGTCGTAGCGCTCTTTGGTGATGAAGTAGTAGTCCACCAGGTTCACCGCGCTCCAGGGCACGAAGAAGGTCAGCAGGAACAGGATGAATGACTTGAACGCGCTCAGGAACGAATGCTGGCCGAGCAGCGCGACCAAGGTCGCGGCACCGACGATAGCCAGGACGAACACCAGGCGCTGCGCTCGGCTGATCTGCAGATGGCCACGGAACCTGCTGATGATGGTGGCGATGCACATGAAGCTGCCATAGGAGTTCAGCGTCGAAATGGTCACCTTGCCGAAGGCGATGCTGAAGTACAGCAGGGCCGCGGTAGTGCCTGCGCCGCCCAGGCCGACGATATAGGCCACTTCGTGCCCGGTGAACTGGCCGCCGGCGATGGCGGCGGCGAACACACCGAGGATCATCGAGGCTTGAGCGCCGATCACCGAACCCAGGCCGGCGGCGAGGAAGGTCTTGACCGGCGAAGTGCTGCTGGGCAGGTAGCGCGAGTAATCCGCCACATACGGGCCGAAGGCGATCTGCCAGGAGGCGGCGAGCGAAACGGCCAGCAGGAACGAGGCCCAGGAGAAATGGCGGTTGTCCATCAACTGGCCGATGTCGGCCAGCATCAGGATGCGGCTGAAGAGGTAGATGAAGGCGATGATCCCCAACACGCTGGCCACGCGCCCGATCCAATGGATCACCCGGTAGCCGGCGAGGGTGGCCAGCACGATCACGCTGGCGAAGATCAGGATGCCGGTGCTGTCGCTGACGCTCATCAATTGGCCGATGGCCTGGCCGGAGAGCACCGTGCCGGTGGCGGTGAAGCCCAGGTACATCAGGCACACCAGCACCATGGGGATGGCCGCGCCATAGACCCCGAACTGTACACGACTGGAAATCATCTGCGGCAGGCCCAGGCGCGGGCCTTGGGCGGCGTGCAACGCCATCACCGTGCCACCGACCAATTGCCCGATCAACAGGCCGATAAGCGACCAGAACACATCACCGCCGAGCACCACGGCCAGGGCGCCGGTCACGATAGCGGTAATCTGCAGGTTGGCTCCCAGCCAGAGGGTGAACTGGCTGTACACGCGTCCATGGCGTTCAGCTTCGGGGATGTAGTCGATCGAGCGCCGTTCGATCACGGGTTTGTTGGACATGGGCACTCCGCGTACTTGTTTTTGTGGGGGGCGGGCGAGCCATCGGCAAAGACTGGCTGTGTCGAGATATGAGCATGTATAGACAAGTTCGGTCAAGTGAAGCTTGACAGGTAACGAGTGGCGGTTCACACGCTTGCCAGACGCTTCGCTTGAACGACTGTTGCGCAAGGTCGGTGCCCAACTGTGCTGGTCGGTGAAAAAAGAATGGCCTTATGCTGTAACGAAATATGTCTAGAACGCCTGAAGAAGGAAGCCGCAATGCCGCTCAAGGACCTGCTGATCGCCCTGGTGGTGATCATCGCCTGGGGAGTCAACTTCGTTGTCATCAAGGTCGGCCTTGATGGCTTGCCGCCCATGTTGCTCGGTGCGTTGCGTTTCGCCCTGGTGGCGTTCCCGGCGATCCTGCTGGTCAAGCGACCGAAGCTTCCCTGGCGCTGGTTGATCGCCTACGGCGCGACCATTTCCCTGGGGCAGTTCGCGTTCCTGTTCCAGGCCATGTACAGCGGCATGCCACCGGGGCTGGCCTCGTTGGTGCTGCAATCTCAGGCGTTCTTCACCTTGGGTTTTGCCGCGCTGTTTTTGGGTGAGCGCCTGCGCTTGGCGAGTGTGCTGGGGTTGCTGGTGGCAGCGGGCGGGTTGGTGCTGATCGGCAGCGAAGATGGCAGCCACGTGCCGTTGCTGGCGCTGCTGTTGACCCTGTGCGCGGGGGCCATGTGGGGGATGGGCAATATCATTACCCGGCGCTTTGGCTCGGTGGACCTAGTGGCCTTGGTGATCTGGGGCGGGCTGATCCCGCCGCTGCCGTTTCTGGCGTTGTCCTGGTGGCTCGAAGGTCCGGAGCGCATTGGCCATGCATTGGCCAACCTCGGCTTGAATTCGGTGTTGGCGCTGGCGTATTTGGCCTTCGTCGCCACCATGCTGGGCTATAGCCTCTGGAGCACGCTGTTGTCGCGCCATCCGGCGGGCAAGGTGGCGCCGTTCTCGTTGCTGGTGCCGGTGATTGGCTTGAGTTCGTCGGCCTGGCTGCTGGATGAGCGCTTGAGCGCGGTGCAGGGTTGGGGCGCGTTGCTGGTGATGGCGGGGCTGCTGATCAATGTGTTCGGGCCGCGGCTGGGACAGCGGTTGCGGGCGGCCACGGCACAATGAGTGAGGTCGGCGGTGGCGTGTTGGCGGGTAAGCCCGCTCCGACAACGATGACCGCCAACCCGGTTGCGATTGTTCTGCTGTTGGGACGATCATGGCCGTTTTTGCTATCTACCGAAGTATTGTTCTCATAGGTAGTGTTATACCCAGCTATCTGAGAGAGGAGACTTCTCATGAAAAAGATTCTGGGTGTTCATCGTAGCCCTCACGGCCATTGGGTCGGGGATGGCTTTCCGGTTCGCAGTCTGTTCACCTATGACAATCTGGCCCGTCATATAAGCCCGTTCCTGCTGCTGGACTACGCCGGCCCGCACGACTTCACCCCGACCACCGCGCGCCGCGGTGTCGGCCAGCATCCGCATCGCGGCTTCGAGACGGTGACCATCGTCTACCAGGGCGAGCTGGAGCATCGCGACTCCACCGGCGCCGGTGGCCTGATCGGCCCCGGGGACGTGCAGTGGATGACCGCTGCCAACGGCATCCTGCACGAGGAGTTCCACTCGCCGGCTTTCGCCCGCACTGGCGGCACCCTTGAAATGGTGCAGCTGTGGGTGAACCTTCCTGCCCGGGACAAGCGCGCTGCAGCGGGCTACCAGACGCTGCTGGCCAGTGATATCCCGGTGGTGAAGCTGCTAGACGATGCCGGTACCCTGCGCGTGATTGCCGGTGACTATCAAGGCCACAAAGGCCCGGCTCGGACCTTCACGCCCATGGATGTCTGGGACCTGCGCCTTGCGGCCGGTGCCAGCCTGCAACTGCCCATCGCCCAAGGGCGCAACGCTGCGCTGGTGGTCTTGCGGGGCAATGTGCAGGTCAATGGCGAGCGTGAGACCGGGCCGGCCAGCCTGGTGCTGCTCGAGCGCGATGGTGAGCACGTGCAGGTGCAGGCCTTGGAAGACGTGAGCCTGCTGCTGCTCAGCGGCGAACCAATCGATGAGCCTATCGTCGGCTATGGCCCGTTCGTGATGAACAGCCAAGCGGAGATCGCCGAGTCGTTCGAAGACTTCCAGGCCGGGCGGTTCGGCCAGATGGCGGGGGAGCAGGGCCCCCAGCATTGAGTCGATGGGCCACAGCGCGGCAGCCGTTCAACCGGTCTGCCGCCACTGTACATCACTGATCCCGTAACGCTCGGCCACCGGCTTGCTGACTTTCTTGATCTTCTCGCGCCCGTAGCGTCCGATGCGGGCCACTCCCGCATCGCAACTGGCCCAGTGCCAGGCCTCGGCGTTGTCCATCCGCTCGGCGCGGATCACGAACGACTTGTGCTGCCCGTGCAGTTCGTAGTCGATCACGAAAAGTTTGGCGTCGATCATCGGTCCCCATCCCTTGCGCAGCCGCGCAGGCTGGCCACGTGCAAGACGTTCCGTGGCCTATCCGTGGGAAACTGTGACTTACTCAAAAGTTTGAAAAAATTCCCCCTTGCCCGACCAGCGGCACAGGCAAGACCGCTCGTCGTAAGCCTGCTTCATTGGATCGAACAGCCAGCGTCAAGCCGGACTCTTCTTCTAAGGTGCTAGAGGATTCACCGGGCACTCATTGCTCCAGCAAATGAGTGACCGCTTGGACATGCGCAATATCAATTGGCACTGCGCCAGTTCAGGGCGTACTCACACACAACAGGCCATCCAGTACAGAGAGGGTCGAACCATGTCGTTGATAGGAGTTTCGCTATTGGAAATGCGCCAGCTGATCGAGCAGGCCTGTCTGCCCGACCGCTGCGAGGTCAGTTGCCCGGACGGCGTCAGCCTGACCATTCGTCTGGGCAACGAACAGGGGCTTGACGATTGCCTGACCGTCACCGGCATTCCCCTGGACAGCCTCAATAGCTGTCGTGATGTCCATGAACTGGTGAACCAGTTGCGCAAGGATCAGCGCCTGGGTCATCCGCACGTGGCCAGGGCCATCGCCTGAAACGCTCGGCAGACCCGGTCAGCCAAGGCTGGCCGGGCGCACATACTCAGGCATCAGGCCGTTGAACCAGAACAGGATCATCGACACCAGGATGGTCACCAGCAACAGCAGTCCCACACCCCAGACACAGGTTGCGAACAGCAGGGCCTGTTCCTTGCGAAGCCGCAGAAACGTCTGCAAGCCGCCATAGAGCAATACCGTGGCATAGGCCGAGGCTGCCAGCAGGGCCAGCACGGCCAGCCAGCGCATCGGCACCAGGCCCACCACGCCCGCGACGAACCAGGGCGTGGCGCAATAGGCGGCAAAGCCGATGCACTGGTTGAGGGTGGGTTGGGCGTCGAAACCTCGTGACATCCAGCGGATCATCACGCCCATCAACATGACGCCGACCACGGTCGTGGCGTACAGAAGGCCCGCCAACTGCGCAGCGCTGACCAGGCTCAGGCGTACGCGATCCTCCGCGGCCAGGCTCCAGCCGAACGTGGTGGTGCCGATGAACAGGCACACGGCCGGGATCAGCGCCAGTGCCAGCAGGCGTGGCAGGTATTGTTGCGGGTGGGCTTCCTCGGCACGGCGGATGTCCAGCCAGGCGGCACCCGGTTGTGTGAAGAGCTTGAGCAAGGGGCTGTTCATGGCAATCTCCTCGAGGGCAAGCGTGTCCTCTTTTTATGGAGAAGCCCCAGCGCCCAGGGTTCAGGTTATCTGTCGCCCGTTGATCGCTTCACTGCAGCTCAAGCACCAGGTTCATGCCGCCATCGCCGCATTTGGCATGGTCACGCACCACGCCGTGATAGCTGCGTCCGTCCCAGACGAACGCCACGCTGTGGGCGCGGTCGAGTTTTTCCGGCAGCGGTGGGTCGATGTGCAGGCGCAGCGCCGGGCAGCCTTGCAAGTTGAGCGCGGCTAGCTGGACCTGGCATTCCACGCGATGAGCCACCGGGCCGAACAGCGTATCGCGGACGAAGTCCAGCTCCAGGCTGGCGCAGGGAGCGCGGTAGTGGGCCTTCATGGCTGACACAGCGGACGTAGGGACATGACGGGCTCCTGGGAGGATCGCGGAGGTATCTATCATTCGAAACCTCTCCCGGGGTGTTGTTCAAATTATTTCTATTTCATCGAGCGTTTATTTTTGCGCTGTCAGGACGGGGCCTGGTTTGGCGGTGAACCCGCTCCTCAGGGGTTAGAGTGATCCTTGCGGGAGCGGGGTTACCCGCGAATTTAGGGCTGACGCTCGGCCACGGCCTTCAATGTGCGCAAGGTGACCAGCGGCGCATCCACCACGAACTGATTGGCCAGCCATCCCGGCACGTCGCCCGCCGGGTCGGCCTGCAGTTGATAACTCACTTCGGTTTCCTTTTCCCCCAACGGGCGCATGGTCCATTCCCCGCGCAGTCGGCGTACGCGGATCAACCCTGGCGCTGCGGGCACCCTACCAGGTTCGGCGCTCAGGTAGCGCATCAGGGTCCCATCGTTCAGGCGCTCGGTGCGCACGCGCAGCACGATGTCCCTGGGGTGGGCCGGCCAGGGCAGGTCGGTGACCAAGTAGACCCAGGTACTGTCGCCCTCGACTTCCAGCAAGCGCATCTCAGCGCAGGCATATAGCCATTTGCAGGCCACCCGCAGGTTCTCCTGCAGGTCAGTGAGGGTACGCACGCTTGCCTTGATGCGGGTCACGCCGCGAAACGCCTGGTAGGGCGAGCCTTCCACAGCGCTCAGATAAACGTCGACGCCATCCTCCTGATGCGCCAGGCGCCAGTCGGCCGCCACCAGCAAGGGGGCTGGCAACAGGAGCAGCAGGGCGAGCAACAGACGATACACCAGGGGCATGGACACAGGTCCGCAAGCAGTGGGGTGCAAAAAGTATGGACACAAACGACAAGCCCGCCATGAAGGCGGGCTTGTGAGACATCAGCCTGGACTCAACGCTGTGGGTTGAGCGTCAGGTGCACGTGGCGGTTGACGTCCTTGTACAGCAGGTAGCTGAACGGGCCAGGGCCGCCGGCATAGCAGGCTTGCGGGCAGAAGGCACGCAGCCACATGAAGTCACCGGCTTCGACTTCGACCCAGTCCTGGTTCAGGCGATACACCGCCTTGCCTTCCAGCACGTACAGGCCGTGTTCCATGACGTGGGTTTCAGCGAACGGAATCACGCCGCCTGGCTGGAAGGTCACGATGTTGACGTGCATGTCGTGGCGCATGTCGGCCATGTCGACGAAGCGGGTGGTGACCCAGCGGCCTTCGGTGCCCGGCATTTCGATGACGGTGGCGTCCTTGCGGTGGGTGACGAAGGATTCCGGAACAGCCAGGCCTTCGACCTTCTGGTAGTGCTTGCGCAGCCAGTGGAAGGTGACGTTGGACTTGCTGTTGTTGCGCAGGCTCCAGTCGGCGCCCGGGGCCAGGAAGGCGTAGCCGCCAGGGACCAGGGTGTGGTGCTTGCCTTCGACGGTGATGTCGATCTCGCCTTCGACCACGAACAGGACCGCTTCGGCGTTCGGGTCCAGCTCAGGACGCTCGCTGCCGCCTTCCGGGGCAACTTCGACGATGTACTGGGAGAAGGTTTCGGCGAAGCCGGTCAGCGGGCGGGCGATGACCCACATGCGCATCTTGTCCCAGAACGGCAGGTGGCTGGTGACGATGTCACGCATCACGCCCTTGGGGATGACGGCATAGGCTTCGGTGAACATGGCACGGTCAGTCAGCAGCTCGGTTTGGCCTGGGTGCCCACCGTGAGGGGCGAAGTACGAATGATTCGACATGGAGAGTCTCGACTTGTTGTTCTTTCCCCGTGCCGTTGAACCGCACCGGCCGGTGCGCCGCAGGGGATGCACGGACAGGATATGAGCCTTTCCGTGGCATCCACAAATTAAATGTTGAAATGTCCGGTATTTATTCAGTGAATGTCGACCAGGCGCCCGGCATGGGCTTCTGGCAGACGATCGCCCTGGCCGAACAGCTTGTGACGCAGGGTTCCCTTTTCATAGGCCAAGGGATAGCGACCGCGGCGTTGCAGCTCGGGTATCAAGAGCTCGACCACATTGGCCAGATCGTCCGGTTGAACCGCGTAGGTGAGGTTGAAACCGTCGATGCCGGTCTGGTCGAGCCAGGTTTCCAGCTGGTCGGCGACTTCTTGCGCCGAGCCCACCAGCACCGGTCCCCGACCGCCCAGCCCCACGAACTGCGCCGCCTCGCGTACTGTCCAGCGCCGGTCGGGGTCCGCGGCGGTGAAGGCGGCCAGGGCCGCGCGGCCGGCGTCGTTCTCCACATATTCGATGGGCGCGTCGGGCTCCAGGCCTGCGAAGTCTATGCCGGTCCAGCCCGACAGCAGGGCCAGGGCCGCCTCCAGATCGACATGGCGGCGGTAGTCGGCAAAGCGTGCCTGGGCTTGTTCGTGCGTCTGGCCGACGATCAGCAGGGCCTGGGCATAGATGAGCACTTCATCGCGGCCACGCCCGGCGACCTCGCTGGCCTGGCGGATGCCGTCGGCATAGCGGCGCAACACGGTGGGTGTCGGGCCACTGATGAATACGCATTCGGCATGCCGCGCGGCGAACTGCTGGCCGCGCGCCGACGCTCCTGCCTGGAACAGCACCGGGGTACGTTGGGGCGAGGGCTGGCACAGGTGCATGCCAGGCACCTGGAAGTGCTCGCCAGCGTGGCCGATGGGGTGTACGCGCGACGGGTCGATGTAGCGGCCGGTCTCGCGCTCGAGCACCACGGCATCGTCGTCCCAGCTCTTTTCCCAGAGTTTGTAGAGCACCTCGAGGTATTCCTCGGCCAGGTCGTAGCGCTGGTCATGACCCAGTTGCCGGGCCAGGCCCAGGTTGCGTGCGGCGCTGTCCAGGTAACCGGTGACGATGTTCCAGCCGACTCGGCCGTTGCTCAGGTGATCGAGCGTCGACATGCGTCGGGCGAAGGGGTAGGGGTGTTCGTAGGTCAGCGAGAAGGTCACGCCGAAGCCCAGGTGTTCGGTCACCCCGGCCATGGCTGGCACCAGCAGCAAGGGGTCGTTGACCGGGACCTGCACGCCGCCACGCAGGGCTGCGTCCGGCCCGCCTTGGTAGACATCGTAGATGCCCAGCACATCGGCAATGAACAGGGCATCGAACAATCCGCGTTCGAGCAGGCGAGCCAGGTCCGTCCAGTATTCAAGGCGGTTGAAATCCACGCTGGTGTTGCGCGGATGACGCCAGAGGCCCGGTGACTGGTGGCTGGCGGCGTTCATGCTGAAGGCGTTGAAACGAATCGGGCGCGGCATGCGGAGCTCCTTGGCGTCAGGGCAGGACGGAAGCCGGGTAGACCGCGTCGGCCACCTGTAGCTTGCGCGGAATCAGGCCCAGGCTCTGGAAGGTGTCGGCCAGCTTCTGCTGCTCGGCGACAATCTGTGGGGTAATGGCCACGGCGTTGTAGTTGCGCCGTTCACTGGCCACCTCCAGTACGTCGGCACCGATGCCCAACTGCGGCGCCAGCAGGTTGGCGACCTCGGCAGGCTTGGCATTGGCCCACTGGCTGACCTTGGCCAGTTCGTTGAAGAAGGTCTTGAGCAGGTCGCGATGCTGGTCGGCGAAGGCGGCCGTGGAGAGGTAGAACGTCCGGTTGTTGGAAAGCCCGCTGCCATCACGCAGGTTTTTCAGGCCCGGTTGCCGTTCGGCTGCGGCCAGGAACGGGTCCCACAGGGTGACAGCCTGCACGCTGCCCGACTGCAGGGCGGCCACGGCGTCGGCGGCGTTGTTGACGTAGGCGGGGGTGATGTCCTTGTAGCTCAGGCCTGCCTGCTCCAAGGCCACGGCCAGCAGGTACTGGGCGTTCCAGCCACGGCCGGTGGCCACGCGCTTGCCCTTGAGGTCTTCGACACGGGCAATGTGGTCTTGCTCGCGCACCACCAGCCCGATGCCGCGGGGGTAGGGTTGTTCGGCTGCCAGGTACACCACCGGTTTGCCGGCCGCCTGGGCGAACACCGACGGTGCGTCGGCAGCGTGGCCCAGGTCGATGGCGCCTGTACTCAGGGCTTCGAGCAACTGTGGCCCGGCGGCGAATTCGTGCCAGGTGACTTTCACGCCTTGCGGCGCCAGCGCTTTTTCCAGGGCGCCGCTGCCTTTGAGGATGTTGATGCTGTTGAACTTCTGGTAGCCGATGCGCAAGGTCTTGGCGTCTTCAGCCAAGGCGTTGGACCAAGGCAGCAAGGCACTGGCGACACTGGCCAGCAGGCCGCCAAGCAGCAGGCGGCGAAGGGGAGAGAAGGCACGGGCGGGCACGGGAAGATCTCCTGGAAAGGCTTGGGTGGGATGTTCTCCAGCCTAAGGAGGCGCGCGAGGGCTTTCAATTTTTTAATTCCATTTAGTTAGAATGTTTTGTTCTTTATATATCGTTTTGTTTTTCATAGACGGCCGGCCGCGTAGGGCTGACAACATTTTTTTCACATCCTCTTGCTAGGATTTCGCCTCTTCCAAGGAGACGATCAATGGCACGAGCCCTACGCGTACGCGCTGTGAAAGTGTTGCTGGCCGGCACCGCCGGCGTGCTTGCCAGCGCGCTGGGGTTCTTTGCCTGGCAGAGTTTTTACCCCGTCCAGGCCGCCGATGGCTGGGGTGTTCAGGTACTTCACCGCTCGGTGGACAAGGCCGCCTCGCTGCTGCCCCAGGCCGACGGCAGTCTGTTGGTGAGCCGCGAGCTGGACGATGGCCGTGGCAGCATCCTGAAGATCACCGCCGAAGGCGATCGGGTCGTCATGATCGAGGGCTTGTCCAAGCCTGATGGCATGGTGGCTGCACAAGGCGGTTGGGTGTTCAGCCAGGAGGGCGGCAGAGCACCGGTCAGCCTTGCTCGGGATGGCCAGGTGACCCATCTGTTCGATGGCGAAAGCGTGCAGGGTTTGTGGAACGACGGCGATTACCTCTATGCCATCGAAGACCGCAAGGGCAATGGCCGCTTGATGCGCTACGACTGGCACAGCGGTCAGCTCGACATCCTGCGTTCAGGCCTGACCGAAACCGAGGGCCTGACCCGCTGCAGTGATGGCCGCCTGCTTTACACCGAAAAGGGCGCCGGGCAAATCCGTGCGCTGAGCGAGGATGGCCAGGACCCGGTGGTGGCCAGCGGCCTGCGCAACCCCACCTTCCTGCTCTGCGACCAGCGTGGCCTGTGGATCAGCGAAGATTCCACCCACCGCGCACGGTTGTTGCGCATCGACGCCCAGGGGCAGCGTCACACGGTGCTGACCTTCCTCAAGGCGCCCCAGGCCATCGTTCCCGACGGCAAGGGTGGCTACCTGCTCGCCGAAGGCGGGCGAGACCGGGTGCTGCGCCTGACGCCACCGATCGATACCAACACCGCCCAGGCGCAGGATGTGGCACCGGACGTGCCAGAGGCCTGATCAGCTGGGCAGGCGCTTGCCGCGCCCCGGCAGCAAGCCGAGCACCAGCATGCAGCCCAGCAGGATCACCCCACCGCCCACGATCTGCAGAAGGCTCAGGGCTTCGCCGAGGAACAGCGCGCCGATCAGCACGGCCACCAAGGTCACCACGAACTCCACGCTGATGGTACGGGTGGCACCGATGCGCGCGACCAGGCCGAAGTACAGCACGTAAGTAGTGGCGCTCATCACCGCGCCGCTGATGGCCAGCAGCAGCCAGTCGCTGGCCTGGGGCACGGTGGGTACAGGCACCACCCACAACAAGGGCAATGTCAACAGGCCGCCAGCGAGAAAAGCGCCGCCGGTGACCGTCCACGGGTCCTGGCCGCGCAGGCGCAGGCTCGCATAGTTGCTGCCGAACGCAGCGCACAGACAGCCAAAGACCGAAGCGATGCAGCCGTGGATGAAGTCTTCGGTCACGGCCTGCGCCGGGAACCCCACCAGCATGACGATGCCAAGTACGCCCAACAGCAGGCCAGCCAGGCCCTGGGGGGTGATTTTCTCGAGGCCCCAGACGCGACCGATGATCATCGAGAACAGCGGAATGGTCGCCACCAGAATCGCCGACATGGCGGTGCCGATTCGCGGTGTAGCGTAGGAAAGACCGATCAGTTGCCCGGCCACCGTGGTGGCGCCCACGACTAGCAGCGGCCTGAGCAAGGGACGCAGGCGCAGCGCCCGCCCCAGCAGCGCCGCCAGTACGGCCAGCGTGCCGCCGGCGATCAGCGAGCGCAGGCTGACCGCGCCGACCCAACCGAAGGCATGCACGACCTTGAGCACCACCAGAAAGGACAGCCCCCAGGTGATGGCCAGGAACGAATAGGCGGCAAGGTCGCGCGGTTGCATGGGGCAGGGTCCGTCCGGGAGAGGAAGGCAGGCTAGCGGGTGGGCGCGAAGGGGAGCAAGGGGGCGGGGTGTGGTTGGCGCGTCTGGTGTGAATCCTGTCGCAACCAAGCGGATGTTCAGGGATCCAGTTGGGGGCGGGACAGGCCCAGGTTTACTCGCGAAAAGGGCACTACAAGACTTGGCGTTGGGCAACCAGCAACAGCGACTGCGGTACCGGGCTTTGCGGGTGCTGCGGCTCCTGCAGGCTGACCAGGCGCAACCCGGCCATGTCCAGAGCATTCAACCAACTGGCGAGGGTGCGGAAGTACCAAGGCATCGGGGCCCACTGCCCGGCAAATCCGGCGAACGTTTCTTCGCGCCATCCATCCTGGTAATCGCCATTGGCCATCGTCCAGGGATGCAGGGTCTGGATCACCATTGCGCCGTCTGGGGCGAGCAGGGCGCGCATGGCGTCGAGCAGCGGAATGATGTCCTGATGCAGCAAGGCGAAGTTGGCGCACACCAGGTCGTACTCCTGGCCGACGTCCACCTGCCTTTGCGCCAACTGCTCGTAGGTCGCCTGGTATACACGGCTCGCCCCGGCAGCCTGCGCGGCCTGAACCAGCGTCTCGTCACCATCCACGCCCGTCACCTCGATCCCGCGCTCGGCCAAGGCGCGCAACAACCAGCCCTCGCCACAGCCCAGGTCCAGCACGCGCTCAGGCTGGCGGCCCAGCACCGCGAGCAGGATGGCCTGGTCGGTGACTTGCCGCCGGCTTTCGATGGCACCGCTGCGCACGGCGGCTATCCAGGCTTGGGCGTTGTGCTGCCAGCTTTGCAGCAGTGAAGCGTCAGGTGTGGGCATCGGGCGTGTCCGCTGAGGGGTCAAGCACAAGGATAGGCCGGATCGCGCCACCCAAGGCGCAGGGCTTCTGGCATGATGCTCGGACTGCGTGTATTCGAAAGATGAATCTTGCCTATGACAGACAGTGCGAAACCCAATAGATCGATCTATGATCTGGATCTGCTACGGGCCGTGGTGATGGTGGCCGATTGCGGCAGTTTCACCACAGCCGCTGCCAGGCTTCACTCTACCCAGTCGACAGTCAGCCAGAAGGTGCGGCGGTTGGAGGAAATGGTCGGGCATCAGTTGCTCGATCGCAGCAACCGGGAAGTGCATCCGACCGATGCCGGCGAGATGCTGTTGGGTTATGCGCGGCATTTGCTGGCCGTGAGCAACCAGCTGAGCGAGGCGCTATCCGGCGGCGTGACGGTGACCGTGCGCATCGGCTTGCCGGACGATTTTGTCGCCGGCAAGACGATGGCGTCGCTGGCGGCGTTCAATCGCAAGCATCCCAAAGTGAAGCTCGAGATCACCGGCGGCCTGAGCCGAGACCTGATGGGCAGCTACGACCGTGGCGAGCTGGACCTGGTGCTGGTCAAGCAACGCCGTCACAGCCGCGAGGCCAATGCCTGCCAGCCGGAACGCATCGAATGGATCGACAGCGCGCAGTACCCGTGCTTTGCCCAGGACCCGATCCCCTTGGTGACCTTCCCGCCGCGGGGCCTGTATCGAGACGACATGATCAGCGCGGTCGAGGCCATGGGGCGTAGCTGGCGCATCGGGTTTACCAGCTCGAGCCTGGCCGGTATCCAGGCGGCGGTGGCCAATGGGCTGGGGGTCAGTCTGCTGCCGTCCCGGGTGGTCACGCCTGGGCATCGGGTCTTGGGCGCCGAGGAGGGTTTCAAGCCGATCAAGGTGTTCGAGGCGGCGATCTTCTACCGGCCCACGGCCGACCCGATGGTCAAGGCGCTGGCGGACATCCTGATCGGCATCCTGCGTGACGAAGCACCTGAACCGGCCTGATTCCGTCCAGGGGCCGACTCAGCGGCGCATCTCACGACTGAACTGAGCAGCCTTGAGCTGCAAGATGGCGGGCCCGCCCCAGAACGCCCCATGGCGCACGATCAATCGCTCGTGCAGCGCCGCCGCCACCGCTGCCGCCGCGTTCGGTGCCTTGAACAACAAGAAGCTCGCCTCGTTGCCCACCTTCAGGCCGTAGTCGGTCTTGCCCATCACGGCGGCGCTGGCCTCGGTGGCCATGTCCAGCGCAACCCGCAACTCCTCGTCGGTATTGAACCCAGAGCGATAGCTGACCAGCATCGCGCGCTGCAGCATGTCGCCGTTGCCATAGGGCCACCAGGCATCCTGGATGTTGTCGTTGCCGGTGAACACCCGCACCCCCCCTGCACGCAGGCGCAAGACCGGCGGAAAGGCATGCTCGCCAGGCGCATTGGTCATGATCGAGACACCTGCGTGGGCCAGTACCTGCGCGGTTCGGTCAACCACCTGCTCGGACACATCTCCCAACCCATACGCATGGCTGACCGCAACCAGGCCCTGCATGCCCAGGGCGCGGGTGCGTGCAGCGATGCGTTCGAGCTGGGCAATGCAAATCTCGCCCGGTTCATGGAGGTGGATATCGGCCTTCACCCCATGGCGCTCCGCGATGCCGAAGATTATGTCCAGCTGTGCTTCGGCATCGCCGTCCAGCGTCGTCGGGTCGATGCCGCCGACCACTTGCACACCCTCACGCACGGCAGCTTCCAGGATTTCGGCGGTACCGGGGCAGGACACCACGCCCGCCTGGGGAAAGGCCACCAGTTCGATGTCGATCAGGTCCTTCCAGTTATCCCGTGCTTGGAGAATGGCGTTCAGATGGCTCAGCCCAGTCGTGGCATCCACGTCCACGTGGCAGCGCATGGCGAGCGTGCCATAGGTGGCGGCCTGGCGGATCAGGGCATCGGCGCGGTCGAGGATTGGTGGGGCGCTGGCCAGTTCGCGTTTTTCCACCGCCAGGCGCTCGCGCAGGGTGGCGACGTTCTGGTGCGGTCGCCAGCGGTCGCCAACGAAGCTCTTGTCCAGGTGGATGTGGCCATCGACGAAGCCGGGCAGGGCCAGCAGGCCTTCCAGGTCGATGGTCTCGGCTGCGGCGACGGCGGCGCGCTGTGGACCGATGTGGGTGATACGTCCGTTCTTCACGGCGATGTTCAGGGGCAGGCCATCTGCGTCGATGGCGTTGATGAACTCACGGTCGTTCATGGCTGGCCTTTTATCATCGGGGCCGGTTCGACGAAGCGCACGGTGGCGGGCGATGGCCCCTGGGTTGGATGTAGCGACACACGGTAGGGAATCTCCAGGGGCCTCACAAATTAAATATCGGCATCGATTGCAGTGCGTTTCTGGATACAGGCAAGCGGTATCGGCGTGCATTAAAAAGCCCACTGGAGTCGATTCCGATATTTAACTTTCAAAGGCCTCAGGCAAGGCCCAGGATTGCATCCCAGAGCGGTCAAGCCACCGCTCACCTGGGTCTGCGGGGCGTCTATCGCGGCGTATTGGGCCCAGTCACCCAAACAATAAAAACAAACGCTGTGGGCAGGGTCACCTGATCTAGCAGGTGATGCTGTGCAGCGTGTCAGGGTCCATTCATGATCAAAGACTCCAAGCTACTGCGTGCTTCCCTCATCTTCATCGCCTGCACTTCATTCATCGTCTGCGGTGTACAACCAATCTTCATGGGGTTGGTCACCGAACAACTGAACTTGTCGCTCGATCAACAGGGCTGGGTCGTCTCGGTGGAGATGATCGGCATGACCCTGGGCACATTGCTGTGCCCGATCGTGATGAAACGCCAGGGTGGGCGCAGCCTCTGTCTGTGGGTGGGGTTGCTGTGCGTGGCGCTGAGCATGGCCACCGCCTTTGCGCCGAGCAACGGCACGCTGCTGCTGGTACGCCTGGCGGCGGGCACGTGCGCCGGGTTGATCTATGCCTATGCGGTGTCCACGTTGGGTCGTTTGCCCTACCAGGACCGCTCGTTCGGCTTGATGCTGTTGCTGCAGACGCCTGAGTACTCGTTGTTTTCCGCCGCCTTGCCCCTGCTTGCGGCCCAGAGCGGCACGGTGACGGCGCTGTGTTCCTTTGGCCTGTGGTACCTGCTGATTTGCGGCGCGAGCCTTGCGCTGCCACGCAAGCCCGCGGCGCTGATCGGTAGCGGCGAGGGGACGTGCGCCCAAGGCGGTTCGTCGCGCATGGGGCGCAGCGCGCTGGTGGGCATGCTGTTCATGCAGATCGCCATTTATTGCGTGTGGGGCTTCATCGACCAATTGGCGCGTGACCAGGGCATCGACGGTGTCGATATCGGCTGGGCGTTTGGCCTTTCTGCGATCGGCGGCTTGCCGGGGGCGGGGCTGCCTAGCCTGTTGGGCGCGCGGGTCAACCGGCAGCTGATGATCGCCGTGGGCCTGGTGGCGATCTTCGTGTCGATCGCCATGCTGACGGGACACACCCGCACCCCGATGCAGTTATTCGTGGCGCTGCTGTTGATTAACTTCGGCTGGGTATTGTCGTTGTCGTACTACATGGCGTTGATCACTACCAATGACCCGACCGGAAAACTCACGCCCCTGGTGAGCATCACCCTGATGGGCGCGGCGGCGGTGACCCCAGCCCTGATCGCCTTGCTGGTGGAGGGATCGAATCAGCAGTTGATCTTCCTGTTGGGCACCAGCGCGCTGGTGATCGCGTTTGCGGTGACGTGCCTGGGTGGCCGCTCGAAGAGGGCTGGGGAGCGGTTGTCGGCTTCAGCTTGAGCCGCTCCCACAGGGACTGCGCCTCGATCTCAAGTCTGCTCAGTCCCTATATATGTAAACAAAGACGTTAAATTATTCGCATAACCTGCTGATATATAACGTATTAACGTTTTGCAATCGCATGCTGTACGCATTGCTCGTAGTACGTCTGCCTGATCGCTGCGGGCTTGAGCCGGGACTGGCTGTTGTAGGTCTGCTCGGTGATGCCGAAGGCGGTCATGCGCATCCAGGGCTTGGGGAATTTGCGCGTCTGCAACTTCTTACGCGTGGCATACAGCGTGACGCCGGAAAGCTTGGCCTGCTGCGCATCGGCGGCGATTTGCGAACCCCAGTGGCATACCTGACGATCGTTCTGGTTCAGGGCCTTGGCTTGGGCTGCGAAGGCGGCCGTGGCCATCACACAGCCGGCGATCGTTGCTAGAAATACCCGCATGATGCTGTCCTAAGCTTATGAAGGAAAAGGGAGTTTGCCTTCACTTCTCAGGGCTGGGGGCCAGCAATTTGCCGTCAGCTGCGCACCAGGAGCATCGTCAGCAACACGCCGCCCAGCAATAGCAGGTAGGCGCGGGCATGGAGCGTATCGTTGATGCGTCCGACCAACGGTGCAGCCAGTGCCATCCCCAGCCAGGCGCCCGCCACCAAGGCTGTCGCGGCATACAGATTGACCAGGCCCAGATAGCCCACCCCCAGCGTCAGTTGCGCCTGAGGCAACAGGGCGTAGGTCAGCGTGGCCACCAATGCCATGGGCAACGACAGCGGATTGGCCATGGCCGTGGCGGTCAGCATGCTCGCGCCGCGTCGGCGCATCAACGGTACGGTCATGACGCTGCCACCAACACCCAACAACGCCGCCAGCGCACCAATCGGCACGCCGATCAGGGTCGAGTGCCCTGGGCCCAACGGGGGGCGCTGCGAGCGGGTCTTCGCGACGAAGCCTGGGCGAAACCAGCCATCGAGCAGGCTTGCCAGCACGTAGGCGACGAACAGCCAGCGCAGCCAGTCGCTGTCCAGCCAGAGCGCGGCGATGGCGCCGAGCAGGGCGCCAAGACCGATGCCCGGCACCAGCAGGCGCACCAGTGCCCAGTCCAGGCTCCCGGCGCGATGATGACGCCAGCTGGCCAGGGCACTGCTGACGATCATCACCGCGGCGGAAGTGGCTACGGCGATCTGCATCGCATGCTGACTGACCACGGAGCCCGCCTCATGACTGGCCAGCAGCAGCGCATAGAGCAAGGGCACCGCGAAGAACCCGCCGCCAAAGCCGAACAACAACGTGGTGACGCCTGCGCACAGGCCGAACGCGACGAGCAACGCGTAGAACATGCAACGCCCTCCAGAGCGGATTGAAGGCTGCACGATAATGGGCCTCGGCCTGGCCGGCTTACGCGCGTTGGCCAATAATCGTTGTTTTTCGGCCAAGGCGATCGGCATGCGCAACATTCCTTTGCACACCATGGACGCAACGCCCCGCCCCGTGCTTGCCATCGGCACCGACTACCCGCCTGGCACGCTGCTGGCGGCGCACAGCCATCGACGGGCGCAGTTTCTCTACGGTATGAGCGGTTTGATGGATGTGCTCACCGATGACGGCGCCTGGGTGGTTCCGCCCTACAACGGCGTCTGGATACCGCCCGGTAAGCGCCATCAGGTGCGTATGCGGGGTGTCAGCACACGCAGCCTCTACATCGAACCCGAAGCGGTGCCCAGGCCGGGTGAGCAATGCGAGGCCTTGCTGGTCAGCCCCTTGCTCCACGAACTGCTGCTGGCCAGTGCCGATGTCCCGGCGTTGTACGACGCCCAGGGGCGCGATGGCTTGCTGGTCGCCTTGATGCTTGCTGAACTGAGCCGTGCCCGGCCATTGCCACTGTTTGCGCCGATTCCGCAGGAGCCACGCGTTGCGCAGTTGTGCCTGGCGTTTCTGGCTCAACCGGATATCCGCGTCACGCCACAGGATTGGGCGCATCGGCTCAATTGGAGCCTTCGTACCTTCACCCGGCGCTTTCGAACGCTCACGGGGTTGTCGTTCGCCCAGTGGCGACAGCAGGCATGCCTGATGGCGGCGGTGACGCGTCTGGCGGCGGGGGAGTCGGTGACACGGGTGGCGCTGGATTTGGGCTACGAGAGCCCGAGTGCGTTTTCCAGCATGTATAGACGGATGATGGGGGAGGCACCGTCGGCACTACGGCACACGGCGGTGTGAGGCAAAAAACGATCGCGGAGACAGGCACAAGCCAGCCGCCCGCTTCCACGGGAAGTGTTCTGGGACCAGCAGAGGGTGACCGGGGAAGCGGGGGCGACATTGCGCCGCCCCGCGATCAAAACTAACGAAGAAGAATCAGGCAGCCTGGTTGCGCTTGCCCTGGGATTTGCGCACCTGGGTGCGGCAGGCGTCGCCGAAGGCTTCGAAGATCTTGATCGAGTCAGGGTTCTTCGCGGCTTGCCATTCCGGGTGCCACTGCACGGCGAACAGGAACGGCGAGATGCTCGGGGCGTGGATCGCTTCGACCAGGCCGTCTTCAGCGTGGGCGATCGGCTCGATGCCTTTGCCCAGCTTGTTCAGGCCTTGACCATGCAGGGAGTTAACGCGGATCTCGTCGGTGCCGAGCTTCTCGCGCAGCCAGCTGCCTGGTTGGACCTTGACGCTGTGCACGGCCTGGTACTGGACCTCGACCGGATCTTCCGGATTCTCCCGGTGATCGTTGAAGCCTGGCTCGGCGTAGACCTTCTGGTAGATGTCACCGCCCAGGGCCACGTTGATTTCCTGCATCCCACGGCAGATACCGAAGATCGGCAGGCCACGGGCGATGGCCATTTTCACCAAAGGAATGTCGAACAGGTCGCGATCTTTGTCCTGGGCCTTGCCCGGGGTCTGGTTTTCCTGGCCGTAGAGGGCCGGGTCGATGTTGCTGCCCGCGCCGGTCAGGTAGACGCCGTCGGCCATGTCCAGGTAGGTCTCGAGGTCTTCGACGCCACAGCAGGTGGGCACGAGGACCGGGACGCAACCGGCGAATTCGACCAGCGGAGTGATGTATTTGTGGGTCATGACCTGATAGTCATGGCCTTTGCGCTCTTGGCTGCCCATGGTCATCAGGACGACGGGTTTGCGCAGGGAGGGTTGCTTGTTGCCAATGTTGCTGTTGGACATATGTCACCTTGGGACAGGTTCATCCTGTCGTTGTTGTGCAGGCGCACGGGCTCGGCCTTGAGTACGTCCTGAAACCCCGAGCACTGCCGGCTCGCCTGGCAGGCGATTCCGGTCGGGGCTTGTTCATAGCTTGCCAGAGCCGTTCGATATGTCAAACGAGTGGCGAGGGGTGAAGGCGCCGTTTTTCGGGGGGTTGAGGGCTTGGAGCCCTGCGGTGACAAGGGTTTGGCGGGGGGTTAGGTCAATAATATTTAACGATGCAGTTGGGTCTTTGCATGGGTGCAATGAGTGCCGGCGGGTACAGGGGTTTGGTGGTTTGCAATACCCGCACGAGGGGGCCTTCCCGTTCCCATCTCACTAAAAACCAGCCAGCTCCATCCGGACGCCAAAAACGCGGTGGGAGCAGGTTTACCCACGAATACGACGGTGCATTCACTATCGCATTGGCGGGTGAACCCGCTCCCACAGGGGCGGTGCTTATCCAGAGAGGGAGCGCTGATGCGCGCTAGTGCAGGATTTGTTTGAGGAACGCTTGTGCCCGCTGGGTTTTCGGGTGGTTGAAGAACACCTCCGGTGGGCTGTCCTCGATGATCTGCCCGCCTTCCAGGAACAGTACGCGCTCGGCCACCTGACGGGCGAAGCCCATTTCATGGGTGACGCAGAGCATGGTCATGCCGGTCCCGGCCAGTTGCACCAGCACATCCAGCACTTCGGCGACCATCTCCGGGTCCAGCGCCGAGGTGGGTTCGTCGAACAGCATGATGCGCGGCTTCATGCACAGCGCCCGTGCGATGGCCACCCGCTGCTGCTGGCCGCCGGACAGCTGGCTGGGGTACTTGTGCGCCTGGCTCTCGATGCCGACCTTGCTCAGGTACATGCGCGCCCGTTCCTCGGCGTCCTTGCGCGACAGACCGCGTACGCTGGTGGGGGCGAGCAGGCAGTTGTCCAGCACGCTCATGTGCGGGAACAGATTGAAGTGCTGGAACACCATGCCGATCTCGCTGCGCACCTGGGCGGCCTGGCGGCTGGTGGCGGCCAGGTCCGTGCCGGCTACGTGGATGCTGCCCTGTTCGGCGATCTCCAGACGGTTGATGCAGCGAATCAAAGTCGACTTGCCCGAGCCTGAGGGACCGCAGAGTACGATGCGCTCGCCTTCGCGGACCTGCAGGTTGATGTCGTGCAGCACATGGAAGGCGCCGTAGTGCTTGTTCAGGCCCTCGATGCGGATCAGCACTGGGCGCGCGTCGGGTTCGGGGGTGACACTGGCAAGGCTCAGAGAGGCGGCGGTCATCTTGTTGTTCTCCCGCGTGGATGTTTAGTCGAAGCGTGCGGCGCTGTAAGGCGACGGGTCGGTGAAAGGCGCCTGGCCTGTGACCAGTTCGGCCAGCAGGCGGCCAGTGACCGGGCCCAGGGTCAGGCCGTGGTGGGCATGGCCGAAGTTGAACCACAGGTTCTTATGCCGTGGCGCCGGGCCAATCACCGGACGCATGTCCGGCAGGCAGGGGCGCCGGCCGAGCCACGGACGGTCGTCCAGGCGCTCGCCCAAGGCCGGGAACAGCTTGCGGGCCAGGGCTTCGCAGCGCCCCAGCTGGATCTCGTTGCCGGGGGCATCGTGGGCGGCGAACTCGATCCCGGTGGTCAGGCGTACGCCACGCGCCATCGGAGCCAGAACGTAGCCACCTTGGGTGTCGCAGACCGCGTGGGCCAGTTCGGCGCCGTCCCGGGTGCTGTAGTGCATGTGATAACCGCGCTTG
Organism: Pseudomonas sp. CK-NBRI-02; assembly: GCF_008124495.1. Lineage (NCBI taxonomy): Bacteria > Pseudomonadati > Pseudomonadota > Gammaproteobacteria > Pseudomonadales > Pseudomonadaceae > Pseudomonas > Pseudomonas sp. CK-NBRI-02. The sequence goes on from NZ_VSJH01000010.1 coordinate 86,152, forward strand.
ATCGCCAGCGGGAAGCGATAGCCCAGGGGCTCGAACAGGTCGGCCGACTGCGGACCCAGGCAGGCCACCACCTCGTCGGCAATGACCGGGCCGCGGCGGCTGTTCACCTGCCACTGGGTGCCGACCTGACGCAGGCTGCGGGCATCGCCATGGATGAACTGCCCGCCGCGCTGGATGAACAGGGCGGCATAGCCGCGCGTCAGGCCGCCGGGGTTGTTGACGGTCTTCGGGTCCAGCCAGTGAATGCCGCCAATCACATCACCCTCGAGCTGATGCTCCCGGGCTTGCAGTTGGTCGCGTTCGAGAATCTCGTACTTCAGGTTGTAGCGGGCAAGGCCCTGCAGGTCGGCCTTGGCCTGGGCGAACAGGGCAGGGTCGCGGTAGACCTCGATCCAGCCCTTGGCCTGCACCAGTGCGCCAAGGCCTGCGGCGTCGATCAGGGCGTCGTGCTCTTCGACGCAGCGTTGCACCAGCGGCAGCATGTCGGCGGCGGCACTGGCCAGGCGGCCCGGCGCGGACTGCTGCCAATAGCGCAGCAGCCAGGGGGCGGCCTTGGGCAGGTGCAGGAAGCTGTAGCGCACGTCGGGTTGGCGGTTAAGTCCGTAGCGCAGCAAGGCGCCCAGGTTGCGAGGAAACGCGTAGGGGATGACGCTGGAGCGTTCGATCAATCCGGCGTTGCCATGGCTGGTGCCGCTGCCCGGCTCGTCGCGGTCGATCAGGATGACCTGGCGGCCTCGGGCCTGAAGGTGCAGGGCGGTACTGACGCCGACGATACCGGCGCCCAGAACGATGGTTTGGCAATGCATGGAGCGTATCCTTCGGTCAGTTCAGGTGGCGGCCCAGGCGGGCTTCCAGGTGTTTCAGGGCGCGGCGGACGATCTCCACGATCACCAGGTAGAGCACTGCGGCCCACAGGTAGATCTGGAAGTCGAAGCTGCGCGAGAACGCCAGCTTGGTCACGCCCATCAAGTCGTAGATGGTCACCAGCGAGGCGATGGCGCTGGCCTTGATCATCAGGATCAGTTCGTTGCCCAACGGGCCGATGGCCACCAGTAGCGATTGCGGCAGGATGACCTTGAAGAAGGTGGTCGAGCGCTTGAGGCTCAAGGCCCGCGCCGCTTCGTATTGGCCGGGGGCCACGGCCATCAGGCTGCCGCGGAAGATCTCCGCCTGATAGGCGGCGGTGTTCAAGGTGAAGGCCAGCAGCGTGCAGTACCAGGCTTCGCGGAAGAACCACCACAGGCCCATGTCCTGCCAGAAGCCCTTGAGCGAGCCCAGGCCGTAGTACAGCAAGAACAGCTGCGCGAGCAGGGGCGAGCCGCGGAAGAAGTACACGTAGCCCGCCGACAGGCGCTGCAGCACGCGGCTTTGGGACATGCGCGCCAGCGCCAGTAGCAGCCCGAGCACCGCGCCCAGGCTGAAGGAGATCGCCACCAGCTTGGCGGTCACCAGCAAGCCGTCGATGAAGCGCGCGCCGTAGCGTTCGAGCAGGTCGGGGTCGAGCACCATGGCCAGCAGTTGTTCGAGGCTCATGCCCGGGCTCCTTGCAGGTGACGGTTGCAGCGTCGTTCGATGAAGGCAAAGACCCGCCCCGACAGTGCCGAGAACAGCAGGTAGCCCAGGCAGGCGACGCCATAGAAGAACATCGGTTCCTTGGTGACACTGACCGCCAGGTTGGTCTGGCGCATCAGGTCGACCAGCGAGATGGTCGACACCAGCGAGGTGTCCTTGAGCAGGGATAGCCAGTTGTTCGACAGCCCAGGCAGGGCGATGCGGGTCAGTTGTGGCAGCACCACCTTGAAGAATCCGGTGCGTTTGCTCAGGCCCAGGGCCGAACAGGCCTCCAGCTGGCCTTTGGGCAGCGTCTTGAAGGCGGCCAGCCAGATTTCGCTGGAAAACGCGGCGAACACCAGGCTGAACGCGATCATCGCGGCGAGGAAGGTGTTGATCAGCACCTCGCCTTCATAGCCCATCGCCGCCAGCAGCTTCTGTGCGGCGATCTGGCAGCCGTAATAGATGATCAGCAGTGTCAACAGCTCCGGCAGGCCGCGAAACACCGTGGAGAAACTGGTGGCCCAGGCGCGTGCAGCGCGCTTGCGCGAGCGCGCGGCGAGGGCCACGAGCAGGCCCAGGGGCAGACCGATGGGCAGGCAGGCCAGGGCCAGCGACAGGGTCACCAGGGCGCCGGCGAGCAGCGCCTGACCCCAGCCACCGCTGGCGAACGACAGCAAAGACAGTTGATCGAGCATGGAGGAGACTCCTCAGCGACATCGATATCGAAAGGCAACAGCGATCCTGTGGGAGCGGGCTTGCCCGCCAATACGTCGGTGAGTCCACTGCCGTATCCGCAGATAAACCCGCTCCCGCAGGCGTCAGGTCAGTTGTAGATGTCGAAGGCGAAGTACTTGCTGGCGATCTTTTGGTAGGTGCCGTTGGCGACGATTTCGGCCAGCGCCTTGTTCAGACGCTCGCGCAGGGCGTCGTCGTCCTTGCGTACGGCGATGGCGGCGTCAGCCTTGGTGCCGTTGACGTCACCCAGGACCTTGCAGCAGTCCTGGCCGTTCTTGTTCATCCACTCGTGCAGCGGGAACTTGTCGGCGATTACCCCGTCCAGGCGGCCGGCGGCCAAGTCGGCGTTGGCTTCGTCCATGGTCGGGTAGAGCTTCACGTCGGCGCCGGCCTTGGCGTAGACGTCTTCGGCGTAGATGGCCTGGGTGGAGGACGACTGGGCCCCGACGGTGTAGCCCTTGAAGTCGGCCTGGGCGTCCTTGATCGGGCTGTCCTTGGCCACGGCGACGGTCAACGGGGTGCGGTAGTAGTGGTTGGTGAAGGCGATCTTCTTGCGACGCTCCTCGGTGTCGATCATCGAGGCGACCACAGCATCGTATTTGCGGGCCATCAGGGCCGGGATGATGCCTTCCCAGTCCTGCGCCACCAGGGTGCATTCGACTTTCATCTGCGCGCACAGGGCGTTGGTGATGTCGATGTCGAAGCCATGCAGCTTGTTATCGGCATCGACATAGTTGAAGGGCGGATAGGCGCCCTCGGTCGCGAAGCGCAGGGTCTCGGCGCTGGCCGCGCCAGTCAGCAACAGGGCGCACACACCCACCACGGACAGGGTCTTTTTCATCTAACACCTCTGGACTTTCACTCTTGCTATTGTTGTTTTCCCGTTGGCCACGAGGTGTAGCCGACGAATGCGTTATGTAGAGCGGCAGTTGCTTCCAAGCGTCTTTCAACATCAGGTCCCAGCTTCCTGCAGACCTCGTTGACCATCAGGTGCACCCACGACAGCATTGCCGAGGTGGACTCCCAGAAGAGGTTGAATTCGGTGGGGATGCGGAACACCTCGTCGGCGTTGGCATCGGCCCAATCACAGAAGGTGTCGGTCACCAGGGTGACCGGAATGCCCGCTTCGCGTGCTTTGCTGCACAGCAGCAGGGCATGGCGGGAGTAACGGCGCGCCTCGAACACCACCAGGGCACTGTCCTGGGCAGGGCCCAGCAGCACGTCGCCGAAATGCCCGGCGCTGCCATCGACCAGCTGTACGCCATCACGCAGGTATTGCAGCAAATGGCTCATGCACATGGCCACGCCGCGCTCGGTCTGGAAACCTGCGATGAACACGCGGCGCTTGCTCGCCAGGCGCTGGGCGACCTGTTGCCAGGCCTGGCTGCGGCGGTACTCATGCACGCGCACCAATGCAGCGATTTCAAGGTCAAGACTGCCGGAGCTCTCGCTGTCGTCCTCGCCTTGGCGATACTCTTGCAGGCGATCTCCCACTAGCCAAGGGCCGTCCCCCAGGTCGTTCTGCAGGTCTTGCTTGAGCGCCTTGAGGTGGGCATAACCCAGGGAGCGACAGAAACGCCCGACACTGGATTCGCTGACGCCAAGCTTGGTCGCGATGCTGGCCGACGTCTGGAACGGCAACTCGTGCAGGTTGGCGAGCATGTAGCTGGCGATCTTGCGGCCCGAGGCTGCGGCGCTTTGCAGGCTGCTCTCGAGGCGTTGCTTGATCGGTTGGCTCATGGTCGACTCCGGGATGGGTGAGGCTTGCGATAGAAAATGGATGTTTTCTGTCATCAAGTCAACAATTGACAGATAGCTGTCATTCGCGGGATAAGTTTTGCCATTGCTTGCGCTGTAGCCATTCCACGTCCAAGAAGTACAAGAACAGGAGCTCCAGATGTCCGCACCTTCCGTAAGCCCCGTCGTGCGCGTGCCTTTCGCCGAGCTGCAGGCGTTGTTGCAACGCATCCTGCAGCGTCATGGTTGTGCCGAGCCGGTCGCCGCGGCGCTGGCTTACAACTGCGCCAGCGCCCAGCGCGATGGCGCCCACAGCCACGGGGTATTTCGTATTCCCGGTTATGTCTCGACCTTGGCCAGTGGCTGGGTCAACGGGCGCGCCGAGCCGCAGGTGAGCGATGTGGCCCCTGGCTATGTGCGGGTCGACGCCGGTGGCGGTTTCGCCCAGCCGGCCCTGGCCGCAGCGCGGCCTTTGCTGGTGGAAAAGGCGCGCAAGGCTGGCATCGCGGTACTGGCGATCCACAACTCGCATCACTTCGCAGCGCTCTGGCCGGACGTGGAACCGTTCGCCGACGAGGGGCTGGTGGCCTTGAGCGTGGTCAACAGCATGACTTGCGTGGTGCCCCATGGCGCACGCAAGCCTCTGTTTGGCACCAACCCGATCGCCTTTGCCGCGCCTTGCGCCGGGCACGATCCGATCGTCTTCGACATGGCCACCAGCGCCATGGCCCATGGTGATGTACAGATCGCCGCGCGGGCCGGCGAGCAACTGCCGCCGGGCATGGGTGTGGATGCCCAGGGGCAGCCGACCTGCGACCCCAAGGCGATTCTCGAAGGTGGCGCACTGCTGCCGTTTGGCGGGCATAAGGGCTCGGCGCTGTCGATGATGGTCGAATTGCTGGCAGCGGCCTTGACCGGTGGGCATTTCTCCTGGGAGTTCGACTGGTCCGGGCATCCGGGGGCGAAGACGCCTTGGACTGGGCAATTGATCATCGTCATCGACCCGACCAAGGCCGAAGGGCAACGCTTTGCCCAGCGCAGCCGAGCGCTGGTCGATCACATGCAGGAAGCGGGGCTGACCCGCATGCCAGGGGAGCGGCGCTACCGTGAGCGCGAGGTGGCGCAGCGTGAAGGGGTGGCGCTGACCGAGCAGGAGCTACAGGGGCTCAAGGCTTTGGCGGACTGAACGCGCCCGGGCCGGCCTTCGCGGATACAACCGCTGCTTTCACAGGGCTTGCGCAAGCCCCTGTGGGAGCGGGTTTACCCGCGAAACGGGCAGCGCTGATGCCGAGTCAAAGGTGCGGGCCAGGGCTCCGTGCAAGGCTGCATTGAACACCTTGCACATCAGTGATGTTCCTCCAGCCTCACTGAGGGTATTCTCGGGGCAGCATTTCCCGAACTGTCCTGATCCAAGGAGCTGTGCGCTGTGTTCAAACATGTCGATGCCTATGCCGGCGACCCGATTCTCTCGCTGATGGAGACCTTCAAGGCCGACCCCCGTGCCGACAAGGTCAACCTGAGTATCGGCCTGTACTACGATGAAGCCGGCGTGGTGCCGCAACTGGCGGCAGTGGGCGAGGTGGAAAAGCGCCTGGCCGACCAGCCCCACGAAGCCTCGCTGTACCTGCCGATGGAAGGCTTGGGCAGCTATCGCCAGGAGATTCAGGCGCTGCTGTTCGGTGCCGATCATCCGGCCGTGACCGGCGGGCGCGTGGCCACCGTGCAGACCGTCGGCGGCTCCGGCGCCCTGAAAGTCGGCGCCGACTTCCTCAAGCGCTACTTCCCGCAGTCCGAGGTCTGGGTGAGCAACCCGACCTGGGATAACCACCGCGCGATCTTCGAAGGTGCGGGCTTCAAGGTCCACACCTACCCGTACTTCGACCCGACCACCCGTGGCGTGGACTTCGCCGGCATGCTGGCGTGCCTGCAAGGCCTGGCGCCCAACAGCATCGTCCTGCTGCACCCGTGCTGCCACAACCCCACCGGCGTCGACCTGAACCAGAACCAGTGGCAGCAAGTGGTGGAAGTGGTCAAGGCGCGTCAGCTGATTCCGTTCCTCGACATCGCCTACCAGGGCTTCGGCGAAGGCTTGGTGGAAGACGCCTACGCGATCCGCGAAATGGCCCGTGCCGGCGTGCCGTGCCTGGTCAGCAACTCCTTCTCCAAGATCTTCTCGCTGTACGGCGAGCGGGTAGGGGGGCTGTCGGTGGTCTGCGATGACGAAGCCACCACCGCAAGCGTGCTGGGCCAGCTCAAGGCCACCGTGCGCCGCAACTACTCCAGCCCGCCCTGCCATGGCGCGCAACTGGTGGCCGGCGTGCTGGGCGATGCCGAGCTCAACGCCCAATGGGTGGCTGAGGTCGAGGTGATGCGCAAGCGTATCCTCGACATGCGCCAGGGTCTGGTCGACCTGCTGGGCGAATTGCTGCCGGGCCAGGACTTCCAATTCTTCCTGCGCCAGCGCGGCATGTTCAGCTACACCGGTTTCAGCGTCGCCCAAGTGCGTCGCCTGCGTGACGAGTTCGGCGTCTACCTCATCGACAGTGGTCGGGTGTGCATGTCCGGCCTGCGTCCGGCTAACCTGCGTCGGGTGGCCGAGGCGTTTGCGGCTGTGCAGCAGGGTTGAGACCCTGAAGGGCACCTGCTTGGTGTCCGGTAGGCTGTTCGCCTGAAACAAGGGGCCTTCACGTCAGGCCCCTAGTTCATTCACCTCACCGTCGTTGTTCCGATGGAACCTACTCAGCCGGGCAGCTCCCGCTCGTTGCTCCTGCTCATATAGGGCTCGTCGTTTTACTACACGGTGCGGTCGGTGGTGATGCTCACGGCGAAGTCCTCGTTGAAGCGGCTGCCGTTGGACGAGAACCAAGGGACGCGCCAGCCCATACGCCGGCGAACATAGGATGCCCGATACCGCCGCCATCGACACATCGCGGTGCGCCCAGTGCAGGTTGGCACAATCTCATAAGGTTAATTTGCGTTGTTAGCAATGCAGCCCACGCTTCCAATTCATGGGGGCGGAAGATTTTTAAGTTTTCTATTTTTAGAAAAGTATTTTGAATTTTATTGAATGTGGCGCAAGTGCTTTTCAAGTATTTTGAGCGTTATTGCACGTAATGTTTAGTTAGTAATTCGATGTGTGGGATGTCGCCTGCTAGGTAATGGGAAGATTCGCTAGTTGCGCTCCGGTGTCTGGCGCCTATCATGAAATGGCGTAACTCACCGGAGGTGTACTGGGACATACAGCTGGAAAATGATCAAGCCTGTCGCCATCGCGAGGCACTGGTTCAAGGCGTGGAGCGCTTGATGAACAATGTCGGAAGTCGAGACTACGAATGTTTCAAAGGTGATTTGCAAGTTATTTCTAACGCTTTGGGCAAACGTCTTGATACCGGGGCCGTGGACTGTCAACAGATTTTTTCTCTGCTGAGCTGAAACGTCGCGTCCGAAACTAATGGGACGTCGCTTTAAGTGAACATCACAGCGAGTGTGCGTGTCTGTGATTTCTGCCTGATTACGGAACTCTTTAAATGTCATCGATAACTGAAGTAAGGCAGCCAGGGCCTCGGTCCAATCGCTGGCTGGGTCTGGCGGTATTGATGTTGCCGGTATTACTGGTGACGGTGGATAACACCGTCCTGGGTTTCGCGCTGCCGAAGATTGCCGAGGCGCTTCACCCCACTGCCAGCCAGCAATTATGGATGATTGATGCCTACTCGTTGGTGCTGGCCGGGTTGCTGGTATCCATGGGCAGCCTGGGAGACCGGATAGGTCATCGTAAACTGCTGCTGGTCGGGTCCCTGGGTTTTGCCATCACGTCCATCATGACCGCCTACTCCAGCAGTGCCGTGCAGTTGATTGGCGGGCGGGCTTGTATGGGGATCTTTGGCGCCATGCTGATGCCTTCGACACTGGCATTGATCCGGTCGGTCTTCGAGGACCGGGAAGAGCGGCGCCTGGCTGTCGCCATCTGGGCAACCACCTTGACGGTGGGTTCGGCGCTCGGCCCTTTGATTGGTGGCGTGCTGCTGGAGTTTTTCAGTTGGGGGGCGATCTTCCTGCTGGCGGTGCCGATACTGATGCCGCTGCTGATCCTCGGGCCATGGTTGTTGCCCGAGTCAGAACCTGATGCGTCCGGTCCCCTTGATCCTTTGAGTATCCTGCAGTCAATGGTTGCCCTGGGGGCGCTGGTCTATGGCATCAAGCACGTAGCCGGCGAAGGCGTGAACAGTCTGGCTATGACAGCCTTTGTCGTCGGCGCGGCAAGTGGCTGGCTATTTGTGCGGCGTCAACTGCGGCTGCCGGTTCCCGTGATGGACCTGGCGCTATTTCGCAACAAGACGTTCAGCGGTTCTGTCGTCATCAACCTGATGAGTTTGGCCTTCCTGATCGGCTTTGTCTTTTTCGCCACGCAGTTCTTGCAAATCGTTTTGCGTATGTCTGCGCTCAATGCCAGCTTGGCATTGGTGCCTGGACAAGTCTTGGCGATTATCGTAGGGATGCTGGTGGTACCCGTTGTTCAACGGGTACCGGTGCCTGTGTTGGTGCCCGTACTGCTAGCGTTTACCGGTGCCGCGTTTTTACTGGTTGCCAGTCTTGGCGCTAGCCTGACGGTCGTGGTAGTCGCCTTTGCCTTATTGAATATTGGCGTGGGAGCAATTGCCACGGTGTCCAATGACGTGATTCTGTCGGCTGCCCCGCCCGCCAAGGCGGGAGCGGCATCGGCGATCAGCGAAACGGCCTATGAAGTGGGGGTGGTGCTGGGGACGGCGGTATTGGGAGGTTTGGTTACCGCCCACTATCGCGGAGCTCTAGATTTGCCGGCGTTTCTCACGCCGATACAAGAGCACCTCGCCAGCGAAACATTGGCCGGCGCCCATGCCGTAGCGGCGGCACTGACAGGCGATCAGGCCAGCGAGTTGATGAGCATCGCCGTGAATGCCTTTGAAGGAGGCATTGGCTTGATGTCATGGGTGACATTCGCCCTGGCTGTGATGGCCATTGTCATTGCTCGCTGGACGCTGAGAGTGAGTTAGGATCCTGGCCTTGGTCGTGCGCCTGCTTGAGCGCCGCGATGTGCGCTATCGAATGCAGCTCGGCGCTGTTGATGAGCGCCTCGGCGCAATGCCTTTCGAGCAGGCCGGTACCAGAGAATCGGCATGGATGATAACCGGACAGCGATGGGCCGTATTCCCGCGATTGTTTTTCGACGTGCAACCGTCGACGTTTGGCGGGTGATGCCGCGTTTCGGAGAATTCCTACCTGATAGGTGCAACCGTCTGTAGGGCGGGGCTATGCAAGTGCAACCCAATCAGCGCACAATCGCGCCCCTCTTTTCGGTTGAGGTGTGCGAAGCCTTCTGTTTCGCCGCTCTCAGCCTGTTGCAGTCTTGCGAGTGGAGTTGCACCCGGAATGAATGAGCAGGCCCCAAGCGTTGAACAACGCTTCGAAGAATCGACCCCAGCCACCCTCGGCAGCTGGTCGCGACAAGACACCACCTGGATGCTGGGCCTGTTCGGCACGGCAATCGGCGCCGGAACCTTGTTCCTGCCGATCAACGCCGGCCTTGGCGGCTTCTGGCCGCTGCTTATCCTGGCCGTACTGGCCTTCCCGATGACCTATTACGCTCACCGCGGACTGACCCGTTTCGTGCTCTCCGGGCGCAGCGGCGGCGACATCACCGAGGTGGTCGAAGAGCACTTCGGCATCAAAGCCGGCGCGCTGATCACCGTTCTGTACTTCTTCGCCATCTTCCCGATCCTGCTCATCTACAGCGTCGCTCTGACCAACACCGTCAGCAGCTTCATGGAGCACCAGCTGCACATGACTCCGCCACCGCGGGCGCTGCTGTCGTTCCTGCTGATCTTCGGCTTGCTGCTGATCGTGCGCTGCGGCGAACAGGCGACGGTCAAGGTCATGAGCCTGCTGGTCTACCCATTCATCGTCGCCCTGGCGCTGCTGGCCCTGTACCTGGTACCGCACTGGAATGGCGGCATCCTCGACAGCGCAGGCCAACTGCCGTCGGGTTCGGCCTTCCTGCATACGATGTGGTTGGCGATCCCGGTGATGGTGTTCTCTTTCAACCACTCGCCGATCATTTCAGCCTTTGCGGTCGACCAGAAACGCCGCTACGGCGAGCACGCCGACGAGCGCAGCGGGCAGATCCTGGCGCGCGCTCACCTGCTGATGGTGGCGATGGTGCTGTTCTTCGTCTTCAGCTGCGTGCTGACCCTCAGCAGTGCCCAGCTCGCCGAGGCCAAGGCACAGAACCTGTCGATCCTGTCGTACCTGGCCAACCATTTCAGTAACCCGGCCATTGCCTTCGCCGCGCCGTTGATCGCTTTCATCGCCATCGCCAAATCCTTCCTGGGCCACTACATCGGCGCCAGCGAGGGCCTCAAGGGCATCATCGGCAAGGCTGGCCTGCGCCCAGGTGCCAAGGCCATGGACCGTGTGGTCGCTGCGCTGATGCTGGTGGTGTGCTGGGTCGTCGCGACCCTCAACCCAAGCATCCTGGGCATGATCGAGTCCCTTGGCGGCCCGATCATCGCTGCGCTGCTGTTCCTGATGCCGATGTACGCCATCCGCCGTGTGCCGGCGATGCGCAAGTACAGTGGAGCAATGTCCAACGTCTTCGTCGTGGTGCTGGGCCTGGTGGCCATGTCCTCGGTGGTCTATTCGGTGGTCGATAGCCTGCTGGGCTGACCTGCCGACACTGTATAAAGAGAAAGGCCCGGATGGTTTGTCGCCATTTGGGTCTTTTTATTGTCCACAAAAAAATCCTGGAATTAGAACAATTTAACTTTTCCGATAGGCACTTGCGCGCCTTCATGCTTAACTCAGTGTCCTTTTCAAAACCCCGCATAAGGATCTCGTCATGGCTCAAGTGACTCTCAAAGGCAACCCGGTACAGGTCAAAGGCAATCTGCCGCAGGTCGGCGCCCAGGCACCGGCGTTTTCCCTGGTCGGTGAAGGCCTGGCCGACACCTCGCTGCAGAACTTCGCTGGCAAGCGCAAGGTGCTGAACATCTTCCCGAGCGTCGACACCCCGACTTGCGCCACCTCCGTGCGCAAATTCAATGCCCAGGCCAACGACGTGGCCAACACCGTGGTGCTGTGCATTTCTGCCGACCTGCCGTTCGCCCAGGCGCGTTTCTGCGGTGCCGAAGGCCTGGAGAACGTGAAGAACCTGTCGACCCTGCGTGGTCGCGAGTTCCTCGAAAACTACGGCGTGGCCATCGCCGACGGCCCGCTGGCCGGCCTGGCTGCCCGTGCAGTGGTGGTGCTGGATGAAAACGACAAGGTCCTGCACAGCGAATTGGTTGGCGAAATCGCTGACGAGCCGAACTACGACGCGGCGCTGGCCGTGCTGAAGTAAACAGGCCGGGGGCTGTGTGCCCCAGCGGTCACACGTTGTAACGGCCTGGAGCGATCTCCAGGCCGTTTTCATTTAAAGTTCAGCATCTTGGCAACGTAAGCCGAAGGTAAATGCCTGGTAAAGGTCCTTTGCTAATACGGTGTCAGTGCTTATCGTTCATCCTCCCCAGTCGTCATTTCCTGAACAAGGTTCGTTCAACCCATGCAATCTTCCGTTTCTCGTTCCCCGCGTCGCTGGCTCGTCGGCCTGCTGATCCTGCTGCTGGTGGCCCTCCTGGCCTGGTGGCTGTGGCCTGCAGCTACGCCTGATACGGCGAAGCCGGGCGGACGGCCCGGCAAAGGCATGGGCATGGGCATGGGGCGTCCGGGCTTCGGTGGTTCCACCGATCCGGTACCGGTGCGTGTGGAGCCCGTGCATGTCGGCGATTTCCCGCTGTACTACAAGGCTTTGGGCACTGTGACGGCAACCAATACCGTCAACGTCCGTAGCCGGGTGGCCGGTGAGCTGGTCAAGATTCACTTCAAGGAAGGCCAGCAGGTCAAGGCCGGCGATCTGCTCGCTGAAATCGACCCGCGTCCTTACCGCATCGCCCTGCAGCAGGCAGAAGGCACCCTGGCGCAGAACCAGGCCCAGCTGAAGAACGCCCAGGTCGATCTGGCCCGTTATAAAGGCCTGTATGCCGAAGACAGCATCGCAAAGCAGACCTTGGACACTGCCCAGGCCCAGGTCGCGCAGTTCCAGGGTTTGGTCAAGACCAACCAGGCGCAGGTCAACGATGCTCGCTTAAACCTGGACTTCACCCAGATCCGCGCCCCCATCAGTGGCCGGGTAGGCCTGCGCCAGCTGGACTTGGGTAACCTGGTGGCCGCCAACGACACCACCGCCCTGGTGGTGATCACCCAGACCGAGCCGATCAGCGTGGCCTTTACCTTGCCCGAGACCGAGCTTTCCACCGTGCTCGAGCGCTACCGCAGCGGCGCGACCCTGCCAGTCGAGGCCTGGGACCGCAGCGACAGCAAGCTGCAGTCCACCGGTGTGCTGGGCAGTCTGGACAACCAGATAGACACCACCACTGGCACCCTGAAGTTCAAGGCCCGCTTCGATAACAAGGACCAGGCCCTGTTCCCCAATCAGTTCGTCAACGTGCGCCTGTTGGCCGATACCCTCAAACAGGTGCTGCTGGCCCCATCCGCAGCCATCCAGTTTGGCAATGACGGCACCTTCGCCTATGTGGTCAACGCCCAGAGCACGGTCAATATCCGCAAGCTCAAGGTCGGCCCCAGCGACGGTGAGCAGAGCGTAGTGCTCGAAGGCCTGGCCGCCGGTGATCGCCTGGTGCTCGAGGGCACCGACCGTCTGCGCGAAGGCAGCAAGGTGGAGGTCGTCCAAGACAGCTCTCAGGTGCCGACCACTCCCGGGCAGCATCTGCAAGGCCAGGACGCCAAGGGCTCGGCCCAGGCTGGTGAGTCGAGCAAGGCGGGCGCATGAACCTCTCGCGCCTGTTCATCCTCCGCCCGGTCGCCACCACGCTGAGCATGCTGGCCATCGTCCTGGCCGGCCTGATCGCCTACAAGCTGTTGCCGGTCTCGGCTTTGCCCCAGGTCGATTACCCGACCATCCGGGTCATGACCCTGTATCCCGGCGCCAGCCCCCAGGTCATGACCAGCGCAGTCACGGCCCCCCTGGAGCGTCAGTTCGGTCAGATGCCAGGCCTGACGCAAATGGCCTCCACCAGCTCCGGCGGGGCCTCGGTGCTGACCCTGCGCTTCAACCTCGACATGAACATGGATGTCGCCGAGCAACAGGTCCAGGCGGCGATCAACGCGGCCAACAACCTGTTGCCCAGCGATCTGCCGGCGCCACCGGTGTACAACAAGGTCAACCCGGCCGATACCCCGGTGCTGACCCTGGCCATTTCCTCCAAGACCATGCCACTGCCCAAGCTCAACGACCTGGTCGATACCCGGGTGGCGCAGAAGATCGCCCAGATCAGCGGGGTGGGCATGGTCAGCATCGCCGGCGGTCAGCGTCAGGCGGTGCGTATCAAGGTCAATGTCGATGCCTTGGCGGCCAACGGCCTGAACCTGGACGACGTGCGCACTCTGATCGGCGCCTCCAACGTCAACCAGCCCAAGGGCAACTTCGACGGCCCGACGCGGGTGTCGATGCTCGACGCCAACGACCAACTGCGCTCACCCGAGGAGTACGCCAACCTCATCCTGGCCTACAACAACGGCGCGCCCTTGCGTCTGAAAGATGTCGCCGAGATCGTCGACGGCGCCGAGAACGAGCGCCTCGCAGCCTGGGCCAACGAGAACCAGGCGGTGCTGCTGAACATCCAGCGTCAGCCGGGTGCCAACGTCATCGAAGTGGTCGACCTGATCAAGGAAATGCTGCCCTCGATCACCGATAACTTGCCGGCCGGCTTGGATGTCACCGTTCTCACCGACCGTACCCAGACCATTCGTGCCGCCGTCAAGGACGTGCAGCACGAACTGTTGATCGCCATTGCACTCGTGGTGATGGTCACGTTCGTGTTCCTGCGCCGTTTCAGCGCCACCCTTATCCCCTCGATTGCCGTGCCGCTGTCTTTGATCGGTACCTTCGGCGTGATGTACCTGGCCGGTTTTTCGGTCAACAACCTCACATTGATGGCCCTGACCATTGCCACCGGCTTTGTTGTGGACGATGCGATCGTGATGCTGGAGAACATCTCCCGGCATATCGAAGAGGGTGAGACGCCAATGCAGGCGGCGCTCAAAGGTGCCCGTCAGATCGGTTTCACCTTGGTCTCGCTGACGTTCTCGCTGATCGCGGTGCTGATCCCGCTGCTGTTCATGGCTGACGTGGTCGGCCGGCTGTTCCGCGAGTTCGCCATCACCTTGGCGGTGGCGATCCTGATTTCCCTGGTGGTGTCCCTGACCCTGACCCCGATGATGTGCGCTCGGCTGCTCAAGCGTGAGCCCAAGGATGAAGAGCAGGGGCGCTTCTACCGTGCCAGTGGCGCCTGGATCGACTGGCTGATCGAACGCTACGGCCGAGGCCTGCAATGGGTGCTCAGGCATCAGCCGCTGACCTTGCTAGTGGCGGTGGCAAGCCTGGTGCTGACGGTGTTGCTGTACGTCATCGTGCCCAAAGGGTTCTTCCCGGCGCAGGATACCGGCGTGATCCAGGGGATCTCCGAAGCGCCCCAGTCCACCTCGTTCGCCGCCATGAGCGAGCGCCAGCAGGCGCTGAGCCAGGTGATCCTCAAGGACCCGGCGGTCCAGAGCCTCTCGTCCTACATCGGCGTGGATGGGGACAACGCCACGCTCAACAGCGGTCGCTTGCTGATCAACCTCAAGCCACACGGCGAGCGGGATGTCACTGCCAGCGAGGTCATCGACCGCCTGCAGCCGCAGGTCGACAAGCTGGTGGGGATCCGCCTGTTCATGCAGCCCGTGCAGGACCTGAGCATCGAAGACCGGGTCAGCCGTACGCAATACCAGTTCAGCCTCTCTTCGCCCGACGCCGACCTGCTCGCCGAGTGGAGTGGCAAGTTGGTCCAGGCCCTGCAGCAGCGGCCGGAGCTACAGGATGTGGCCAGCGACCTGCAGGACAAGGGCCTGCAGGTGTACCTGGTGATCGATCGCGACATGGCCAGCCGCCTGGGCATCAGCGTGTCGCAGATCACCAACGCTCTGTACGACGCTTTCGGTCAGCGGCAGATTTCCACCATCTATACCCAGGCCAGTCAGTACCGCGTCGTGCTGCAGTCGCAGACCGCCTCGACCATTGGCCCGCAGGCACTGGAGTCGATCCACGTCAAGGCCACCGATGGCGGCCAGGTACGTCTGTCGGCCCTGGCAAGGATCGAGCAGCGTCAGGCGCAGCTGGCGATCTCCCATATCGGTCAGTTCCCGGCCGTGATGATGTCGTTCAACCTGGCCCATGGCGCGTCCCTGGGCGAAGCGGTCAAGGTCATCGAGCAGGTACAGCAGGAAATCGGCATGCCCCTGGGCGTACAGACTCGCTTCCAGGGTGCCGCCGAAGCTTTCCAGGCGTCGTTGTCGAGCACATTGCTGCTGATTCTTGCAGCGGTGGTCACCATGTATATCGTGTTGGGCGTGCTCTATGAGAGTTACATCCACCCGGTGACGATTCTCTCGACCCTGCCGTCGGCGGCGGTCGGTGCCTTGCTGGCCTTGATCCTGAGCGGCAACGACCTGGGGATGATCGCCATCATCGGCATCATCCTGCTGATCGGTATCGTCAAGAAGAACGCCATCATGATGATCGACTTCGCCCTGGAGGCCGAGCGCAACCAGGGCATGGCCCCGCGCGATGCCATCTACCAGGCGGCGCTGTTGCGTTTCCGGCCGATCCTCATGACCACCCTGGCAGCGCTGTTCGGTGCCGTGCCCTTGATGCTTGCCACCGGTTCCGGCGCCGAGCTGCGCCAGCCCCTGGGCCTGGTGATGGTGGGTGGGCTGCTGGTCAGCCAGGTGCTGACGCTGTTCACCACGCCGGTCATCTACCTGTATTTCGACCGTCTGGCCCGCCGCTTTGGCAAGCAGGGTTTGACGCAGGAGGCAGCATGATCGGCGGCGACGCTCTTCCTCCTAGCGTGCAGCTCGTGGCTTGGAGCTTCCAATGAACCTGTCCGGCCCGTTCATTCGCCGGCCTGTGGCGACCATGCTACTGAGCCTGGCGATCATGCTCTTGGGGGGCGTGAGCTTCGGCCTGCTGCCGGTGTCTCCATTGCCGCAGATGGACTTTCCCGTGATCGTGGTGCAGGCCAACTTGCCGGGGGCCAGCCCCGAGGTGATGGCGGCCACCGTGGCCACGCCGCTGGAGCGCAAGCTTGGCAGCATCGCCGGGGTCACTACGCTGACCAGCAGCTCCAACCAGGGCTCGACCCGGGTGATCATCGGTTTTGACATGGGACGCGACATCGACGGTGCGGCGCGCGAGGTGCAGGCTGCGATCAACGCCACCCGCAACCTGCTGCCCAGCGGTATGCGCAGCATGCCCACCTACAAGAAGATCAACCCCTCCCAGGCACCGATCATGGTGCTGTCGCTGACCTCCGAGGTCCTGTCCAAAGGCCAGCTCTACGACATGGCCGACACCATCCTGGCCCAGAGCCTGGCCCAGGTCAGCGGGGTAGGGGAAGTGCAGATCGGCGGCAGCTCGCTGCCGGCGGTGCGCATCTCGGTGGAACCCCAGTTGCTCAACCAGTACGGCTTGTCCCTCGATGAAGTGCGCACCGCGGTGGCCAATGCCAACCAGCGCCGGCCCATGGGCTTCGTCGAAGATGCCGAGCGCAACTGGCAGGTGCGTGCCAACGACCAGCTGGAAACAGCCAAGGACTACGAGCCGCTGGTGATCCGCCAGCAGGACGGCGCAATCCTGCGCTTGTCCGATGTGGCGAGCATCACCGACGGCGTCGAGAACCGCTACAACAGTGGTTTCTTCAATGATCAGGCCGCGGTGCTGCTGGTGGTCAACCGCCAGACCGGCGCCAACATCATCCAGACCGTCGACGAGATCAAGGCGCAGTTGCCAGCCTTGCAGTCGTTGCTGCCGGCAAGCGTCAAGCTCAACGTGGCCATGGACCGGTCGCCGGTGATCAAGGCCACCTTGAAGGAAGCCGAGCACACCCTGCTGATCGCGGTGGTGCTGGTGATCCTGGTGGTGTATCTGTTCCTGGGCAATGTCCGTGCGTCGTTGATTCCCAGTCTGGCCGTGCCGGTCTCGCTGGTGGGCACCTTCGCGATCATGTACCTGTGCGGGTTCTCTTTGAACAACCTGTCGTTGATGGCGTTGATCCTTGCCACGGGGTTGGTGGTGGACGATGCCATCGTGGTGCTGGAGAACATCTCCCGCCATGTCGAGGATGGCCAGCCGCCCATGCGCGCGGCCTACCTCGGCGCCAAGGAGGTGGGCTTCACCCTGCTGTCGATGAACGTCTCGCTGGTGGCGGTGTTCGTTTCCATCCTGTTCATGGGCGGCATCGTGCGGGGGCTGTTCCAGGAGTTTTCCATCACCCTGGCCGCGGCGATCCTGGTGTCGCTGCTGGTGTCGCTGACCCTCACCCCCATGCTTTGCTCGCGCTGGCTCAAACCCCACGCCCAGGAACAGAACCGCCTGCAGCGCTGGAGTGACCAAGTGCACCGGCGCATGGTGGCGGCCTACGACCACAGCCTGGGTTGGGCGCTGCGTCACAAGCGGCTCACGCTGATCAGCCTGCTGGTGACCATCGGTGTCAACATCGCCCTGTACGTGGTGGTGCCCAAGACGCTCATGCCCCAGCAGGACACCGGGCAGTTGCAGGGCTTCATCCGTGGCGACGATGGCCTGTCGTTCAGCGTGATGCAGCCGAAGATGGAAATCTACCGCCGCGCCTTGCTGGCCGACCCGGCGGTAGAGAGCGTGGCAGGCTTCATTGGCGGCAACAGTGGGACCAACAATGCCTTCGTGCTGGTGCGCCTCAAGCCCATCGGCGAGCGCAAGCTGTCGGCCCAGCAGGTGATCGAACGCCTGCGCAAGGAAATGCCCAAGGTGCCCGGTGGCCGGTTGTTCCTGATGGCCGACCAGGATTTGCAGCTGGGCGGAGGCGGGCGTGACCAATCCACCTCGCAGTACCTCTATACCCTGCAAAGTGGCGACTTGAGCGCCTTGCGCGAGTGGTTTCCGAAGGTGGTCGCAGCCCTGCGCGCCTTGCCCGAGCTGACGGCCATCGATGCCCGTGACGGCGCCGGTACCCAGCAGGTGACGCTGGTGGTGGATCGCGACCAGGCCAAGCGCTTGGGGATCGACATGGAGATGGTCACCACGGTGCTGAACAACGCCTACAGCCAGCGGCAGATCTCGACCATCTACGACAGCCTCAACCAGTACCAAGTGGTGCTGGAGATCAACCCAAAGTACGCCTGGGACCCGAGCACCCTGGAACAGGTCCAGGTGATCACCGCCGACGGTGCGCGTGTGCCGTTGTCGAGTTTCGCCCGATACGAGAACAGTCTGGCCAATGACCGTGTCAGCCACGAAGGGCAGTTCGCTTCCGAAGCCATCGCCTTCGACGTCGCCGAAGGCTACAGCCCCGACCAGGCCATGGCCGCGGTGGAGCGCACGGTGGCCAAGCTCGGCCTGCCGGAGGAAGTGATCGCCAAGCTTGGCGGTACTGCCGATGCCTTCGCCAAGACCACCCAGGGCCAGCCGCTGATGATCCTCGGCGCCCTGGTGCTGGTGTATCTGGTGCTGGGTATCCTCTATGAAAGCTACATCCATCCGCTGACCATTCTTTCCACCTTGCCTTCGGCCGGGGTGGGCGCCTTGCTGGCGCTGTACGCCACCGGGGGCGAGTTCAGCCTGATCTCGCTGTTGGGCTTGTTCCTGCTGATCGGGGTGGTGAAGAAGAACGCCATCCTGATGATCGACCTGGCCCTGCAACTGGAGCGCAACGATGGCCTGAGCCCGGAGGAGTCCATCCGCCGAGCGTGCCTGCTGCGCCTGCGCCCGATCCTAATGACCACGCTGGCCGCCATCCTCGGCGCGCTGCCGCTGCTGCTCAGCCGTGCCGAGGGCGCCGAAATGCGCCAGCCCCTGGGCCTGACGATCATCGGTGGCCTGGTGTTCAGCCAGGTTCTGACCCTCTACACCACGCCTGTGGTCTACCTGTACCTCGACCGCCTGCGCCATCGGTTCAACCGCTGGCGTGGCGTGCGCACCGACGCCGCACTGGATACCCCGCTATGAACTTTGCCCAGACCCCACTTCACCACGCCCTGAAGCTGCTCACCCGTGGGCGCGGCTCGCGCCTGGTCGGCGCCGGGCTTTGCGTGGCGCTGCTCAGCGCCTGTACCCTGAGCCCGGACTATCACCGCCCGGAAACCGCCACGTCAGCGCAGTTCAAGCAGGCCGAGGGCTGGACCCAGGCCAACCCCTCCGATGCGATTGCCCGCGGCGCGTGGTGGGAGATTTACGGCGATGCAGAGCTCAATGCCCTGGTCGAGGAACTCAACCGCAACAACCAGACCGTTGCCCAATACGAGGCCCAGTACCGTCAGGCCCAGGCCTTGGTGCGTAGCAGCCGGGGCGCGTTGTTCCCAAGCCTGGACCTTTCCGTGGGCAAGACCCGCTCGGCCCAGGGCACCGGTAGTAGCAGTTCGAGCCTGTCGAACAACAGCAGCGGCATCCGCAACACCTATAACGCCCAGCTTGGCGTGAGCTGGGAGATCGACCTTTGGGGCAAGTTGCGCGAGACGCTCAATGCCAATGAGGCCAGTGCCCAGGCCAGTCTGGCGGACCTGGCGGCGATCCGCCTTAGCCTGCAGTCGGAGCTGGTGCAGAACTACCTGCAGCTGCGTGTGATCGATGAGCAGAAGCGCTTGCTGGAGGCCACCGTGGCCGCCTATGCACGTTCGCTGCGAATGAACGAAAACCAGTACCGCGCTGGGGTTGCCGGGCCCGATGCCGTGGCGCAGGCGCGCACCCAGCTCAAGAGCACCGAGGCTGACCTGATCGATCTGGCCTGGCAGCGCGCGCAGTACGAAAATGCCATCGCTGTGCTGCTGGGCAAGGCGCCGGCGGACTTCGCCCTGGCCGATAGCAAACGCATCCCGGCCTTGCCGCAGATCCCTGTGTCGCTGCCTTCGCAACTGCTCGAGCGCCGCCCCGACATCGCCTCGGCCGAGCGCAACGTGATGGCCGCCAACGCCAACATCGGCGTGGCGCGCTCGGCGTACTTCCCGGATTTGAGCCTGAGCATGAGCGGTGGGTACTCCAGCAGCAGCTTCAGCAACTGGATCGAGCTGCCCAACCGCTACTGGTCGGTGGGGCCTTCGCTGGCCATGACCCTGTTCGACGCCGGTCGGCGCAGTGCCGAGGTGGATCGCACCGTGGCGGTATACGACCAGACCGTGGCCCAGTACCGGCAAACCGTGCTCGATGGCTTCAAAGAGGTCGAGAACTATCTGGTTCAGCTCAAGGTGTATGGGGACGAAGCCGTGGTACGCCAGGAAGCGCTGGATGCTGCCCGTGAATCGCTGCGCCTGACCGAAAACCAGTACCGTGCCGGACTGATCGGCTACCTGGATGTCGTCAACGTCCAAACCACCGCGCTCAGCAACGAACGCAGTGTGTTGACCTTGCTTCAGGGCAGGCTGCTCGCCAGCGTGCAGTTGATTGCCGCGTTGGGCGGTGGCTGGGATGCCCAGCAAGCGTTTGCCGAGGCGGATTAGTTTCGCTAGCGGTCGGTAAAGCTGCGCAGGCTGGCAGGTGCAGCGCAAGCATCTTTTCCTGCCGGGCGCCACCTAGTGTTTCGGGCAGTTCTGCCCCGTTGGGCCGATGGATAAGCTTTTTCGAAGCTTGAGCGATCTCGCCCTGCATGCGCGTCAGAGCGCCCGCCAACAGCGGGCGGGCATGCAGGCACGCTCCTTCCATGCCATCCAGTAGTCTGCGCCGTTCCCGCGACATGCGGGAGGGCGCGCAGGAGCCCAACATGCCTGATTCATCCTCTACGTCCGTGGACTCTCGCCGCGACCCCTTGTTTACCCCGCCGTCGCTACCCAAAGGCGGCGGTACCGTCTCCATCGGTGGCGGCATGCTGTCCGTCGGCAGCGCCGATGGTGCGGCCGGCTGGTCGTTGCCGTTGCCCCTGCCCACCGGGCGCGAGCTGTCGCCGTCGTTGACGCTGAGCTACAGCTCAGGTGGCGGTAACGATGCGTTCGGCGCCGGCTGGCATTGCCCGCTGCCTGCGGTATCGCGCATGAGCCGTTTCGGCATCCCACGGTATAACGACGACGATCGTTTGGCCGGCCCAGACGGCGAGGAAATCCTGCGCGACAAAGCAGGTGTGCGTATCGAGCGCAGCTTGCCGTTCTCCACAGTCATCGCTGAGTACACGGTCACGCCCTGGGTGTCGCGCAGCGGCGGCCGCGGGGAGCGTCTCGAACACTGGCGGCCCAACGCAAGCCCCGATTCACCAGGCTTCTGGCTCAACTACCATGCCGACGGCAGCATCACCTTGTTCGGCTGGTCGGCCAGCGCCCGATTGAGCGATCCGCAGGACCCTTCGCGGGTGGCTGGCTGGTACGCCGAAGAAACGGTCAGCGCCAAGGGCGAGCACTTGGTCTACACCTATCGCCGTGAGGATGACGCTGGCTGCGACGTCCAGGAACTGGCTGCCCACCGGCAGGTGACGAATCTGTATTTGGTCGGCGTGCATGCGCTGAACGCGACCCCGTCGGACGCTTTGCTGGTGCCTGAAGGCGCTTTCGACGCCGAGGACTTCATGAGCGTAATGCTGTTCGATTATGGCGAGCGCAATACGCCCCTGGATGTTCCCCCGCCGTTCGAGACGGACGCGCCTTGGCCGGTTCGCCAGGACCGCTACAGTTTCTGGCGCTGGGGCTTCAACACGCGCGTACGGCGTCTGTGCCGGGACGTCATGCTCTGGCACCGTACCCAGATGATGGCCGCAAAGGCCGATACGACCCCGGTGCTGGTCTCGCGCCTGCACCTTGTCCACGAACATTCAGCCGTGGCGACACTGCTGATGTCGGCCCAGCTGGTGGCCTATGAACCAGACGGTACGCCGGTGACTCTGCCACCGACGGAGTTCGAGCTGAGCCGGCCGGGGCGCAAGGCACCGGCCTGGGACGCGCTGCCTGAACTGGACGGCTTCAGCCCGCCTCGCTGGCAGATGGCCGATCTGCATGGCGAAGGCGTGCCAGGGCTGCTTTACCAGCACGAAGGTGCCTGGCACTACCGCGCACCGCAGCGCGATGCCACGCAAGGAGCGGATGCCGTGACGTGGGGCGGGCCACAGGTACTACCCCAGGTTCCAGCCATGGCGGCAGGCGTCTTGACCGACCTGAACGGTGATGGCCGGCCCGAGTGGCTGATCGCCCAGCCGGGCATGCATGGCAGCTTCACCCTTGGCCCGGACGGCCAGTGGAGTCGGTTCATTCCCCTCCAGGCGCTGCCCTCGGAATGGTTGAACCCCAGCGCCCAGCGGGTCGACCTGACGGGCGCAGGACTGCTGGATGTCGCCATGATCGGCCCGCGCAGTGTCCGGTTGTGGGCCAGTGCTGCCGGCGAAGGCTGGCAGCGGGCGAGTGATACGCCATACCTGGGGACGACGCCATTACCCTTGGAGGGCGGTGAGCATCGGCTGGTGGCATTCGCTGATCCGGCCGGCAGCGGCCAGCAGCATCTGATGGAAATTACTGGGCAGGGCGTCACCTATTGGCCGTCGCTCGGCCATGGCCGCTTCGGTGAGCCAATCGACATCGGCGGCTTCGCCGTGGAGAACTTCAGCGCCTCGCGGGTGTTTCTCGGGGATACGGATGGCAGCGGCACCACCGACATCCTGTACCGCGAGGCCGACCGTGTGAGGGTGTTCATCAGCCAGGCCGGCAACCGCTTCGTGGAGGCTGCGCCAGTGCCGGCGCCGAAGGGAGTGGTGCTGGATGACACCTGCCTGCTGCAGGTGACGGACCTGCGCGGACAGGGCACGGCAGAGCTGGTGCTGACCGTGCCGCACATGGCGCCACGGACCTGGACATACCGTTTCAACGACCGGCGGCCGTGGTTGCTGGCCCAGGTCTGCACCAACACCGGAAGCCGTACCCAGTTCGACTACCGCAGCTCAGCCCAGGGCTGGCTGGATGAAAAAGCCGCCTTGACCGCACAAGGCAAGGCGGCGGTGAGCCTGCTGCCGTTTCCGGTACACATGCTCAGCCGAGTGACCACGGTCGATGACATCAGCGGGCTGCGTACCGTCAGCGGCATGACATACCTGCGCGGCATCTGGGACGGTATCGAACGAGAGTTTCGCGGGTTTACCCGCCTGATCCAGACCGACACGCTGATCGAGGCCCAGGGCACTGCGCCAGAGCGTTCGCCACCTGCACAGATCCGCACCTGGTTCCTCAGTGGAATCGAAGCTTATGACACGACTTTGGAGGGCATATTTGCGGCGCCGGGCTCGGCGGAGTCTGACTTTGCCGTCAGCCCGCTGCGCATCACCCGGCTGGAAACCGACCAGCAGGAGGTGCCCTACGCGCCGGAGGGCGAGACACGGCGTTGGCTGTTGCGCGCGCTGAAGGGAATGCCGGTGCGTACGGAAACCTACGGTCTGGACGGCAGCGATCGGGCGGGCGTGCCCTACAGCATCACCCGCCAGCGTTTTCAGATACGGGCCTATGAGACCGGCATTCCGACGAAGCCTGCGGCGCTGGTAACCGCGGTGGAGCATTTGACGTTGGCTACGGAGCGGATCGCTGAGGACCCGGTGGTTTCGCAGGCGGTCATCCTGGAGCAAGACCTTTATGGCAGCGTCCTGCAAAGCGTGGACATCCGCTATCCGCGCAGGGATGCCCTCACGCCATCGCCTTACCCGGACACGTTGCCTGAAGGGCTTGAGGCCGCTTCTCGCGACGCGCAACAGAACGTGGTGTGGCTGACGTTATCGCGTCAGCGAGTGCGCAACCTGCATGACGGGCATGTTCATCTGACCGGTCTGAGCGAAGGGGAGCGTACTGACGTGCTGCAACTGGAGTCGGCACAGGTACCCGAGGGGGGCTTCACCGTGGAAAGCCTGCAGGCAGAGCAGGGGCCTCTTGCGCGACTGGACGATGCCGCGTTGAGTCAATACAGGCGTGTGCAGTGGTGCGACACCTCGGGCGAACTGACTGAAGTGCCGGTGCGTCAGGCGCTGGTGGCTCACACCGAGACGGCCATGCTGGAGCAGGCGTCGCTGGTCGCTTTCGAAGACCACATCCCCCAAGCGGAGCTGGAGCGTCTGTTGAATCAGGGCGGCTACCGTATCGGTGAGCTACCGGAGGACGGCAAGTGCGTCTATCTGGGACGCCATGGCCTGGCGCGCTACTGCGGCGCCGAAGGTTTCTACCGGCTGGTCGGTGCGCGGGACAGCGAACTGACGGGAGAGGTGGTTGTGCAATGGACGGCTCATGGACTGGCCGTGCAGCAGGTGACCGACGCAGCAGGTTTGTGCACGCGCTTTAGCCATGACTGGCGTTTCATGACGGTAATGTCGTTCATCGATCCGAACGACAATGTGCGGTCGGTGATGTTCGATGCACTGGGACGGGTGGTCCAGAGCCGATTCCACGGCACGGAAAATGGCGAAAAGGCGGGTTACCACCCCACGCGGGCATTCGAAGTGCCGACATCGATGGAGGCCATGCTGTCGCTCGAAGGCGGCGACGTGCCGGTCCACACGGCGCACCTGCTGGTGACCGACAGCTGGATGCTCCCGGCCCGTGACGAGCAAGGCAGGTTTCAACCTGGGCGCGTCGGCGAACTGGCGCTCAGGCGTTTTGCCCAGACGCATGGGCTCGAGATTGACCTGGACCAAGGGCGCGAGCCGCCGCACATCATCAGCCTGTTGACCGATCGCTACGACGGTGACCCGCAGCAGCAGGTGCGCTTGAACGTGACCTACAGCGACGGGGGCGGGCGTGCATTGCAGACCTCGGTCTTGCATGAGCCGGGAGAGGCACTGGTCCGCACCTCCAAGGGCGAGCTGGAGATGGATGAGCATGGCAAGGCTGTCACGGCCCATGCCGCCATACGTTGGGCCGTGAGCGGAAAGACTGAGTACGACAACAAGGGACAACCGGTGCGAACCTGGCTGCCGTTCTACCTGAACGATTGGCGCCCGGTGAGCGATCAGCGCACGGGCGAGGGACTCTATGCCGATACTCATCTGTACGATGCCACAGGGCGTGTGTGCCGCGTGATCACTGCCGCGGGCTACGAGCGACGCACGCAGTACTACCCCTGGTTCACGGTCTCGGAGGACGAAAACGATACGGCATGACCGAACCCGCCGCGCAGGCCCCGGGCGGGGTCTGCGCGGTGACTTGGCAGGCCCGTTGTCACCCCTAAAAAGCCCGTGCGTTTCCCTAACGCTTGAGTACAATAATCAACTTTTCGGGCCCCTTGCTCAGCCCCTTTGCTGGAATCTAAATGCTGATCGGTAGCTACTCCTCCGCGCTGGTGTTGATCTCGCTGTGCGTTGCCATCCTTGCCTCCTATACCGCCCTGGACCTCACTGGCCGGATCGCCACGGCGCAGGGACGTGCGGCTCACCTGTGGATGGGGGGCGGGGCCTTTGCCCTGGGTATCGGTATCTGGTCGATGCATTTCATCGGCATGCTCGCCTTCAGCCTGCCGATCGAGCTGGGGTATGACTGGACGCTCACCGGGCTATCGCTGCTGATCGCGGTCCTGTCGTCGGGCTTCGCCCTGTGGCTGGTCAGCCAGCCGAGCCTGCCGATGCTGCAGTTGGGGCTGGGGGCACTGATCATGGGCGGTGGCATCGCCAGTATGCATTACACCGGCATGGCTGCACTGCAGATGGTGCCGGGCATCGATTATGACCCGACCCTCTTCGGCGCCTCGTTGGCCATCGCCGTAGGGGCATCGGCGGCGGCCCTGTGGATCGCGTTCCGTCTGCGTCGTCATACCCCCTATGTGCGGCACATCCGCGGAGCCGCGGCGGTGGTGATGGGGATGGCCATCGTCGGCATGCACTACACCGGCATGGCGGCGGCCAATTTCCCAGAAGGCAGCTTCTGCGGTGCCCTGGCCAACGGCCTGCGTGGCGACGGCCTGGATTCGGTCGTGTTGATCACCACCTTGGCGGTGCTCGCCGTGGCGTTGGTCACGTCGGTGCTCGATGCGCGCCTGGAGGCGCGCACCTCGGACCTCGCACGCTCCCTGACCCTGGCCAACCAGGAACTGACCCAGTTGGCCCTGCATGACACCCTTACAGGCCTGCCCAATCGCACCCTACTGGCCGAGCGCATCGACCAGGCCATCAGCAAGGTGGCGGAGCAGGGCGGCTGCTTTGCCCTGATGTTCATTGACCTGGATGGTTTCAAGCCGGTCAACGATGCCTTCGGTCATCATGTGGGCGACCTGCTGCTCAAAGCGGTGGCGGCCCGTTTGCGCGGGCACCTGCACAGCCAGGACACCCTGGCACGCATCGGTGGTGACGAGTTCGTGCTGCTGGTGGAGTTGCAGGAGCCAGCCGATGCCATGGAAGTAGCTGTGAAGCAGGTCAACCTGGTGGCCCGGCCCTACCGGGTGGCCGATCACGACCTGCAGCTCTCGGCGAGCGTGGGGATCGTGCTTTATCCGGGCAATGGGCTGGATCAGCACGAACTGCTGCGCAACGCCGATGCGGCCATGTATCACGCGAAAAGTGCCGGCAAAAACGGCTACAGCTTCTTCGACGTGTCGATGAACAGCAACGCGCGCCAGCAACTGCAACTGCTCCAGGACCTGCGTGCGGCGCTTGAGCATGGCCAGTTCCGCCTGCATTACCAGCCAAAGTTCGATGCGCTCGCCCGTCAGCCGATCGGTGCCGAGGCATTGCTGCGCTGGGAGCATCCGCAGCACGGGCTGCTGTTGCCGGACCGGTTCATCGGCCTTGCCGAGAAGACCGGCCTGATCATTCCAATCGGTGAATGGGTGCTCGGCGAAGCCTGCCGGCAGATGCGCGAGTGGCTCGAGCAGGGGCATGACGACTGGCGTATCGCGGTGAATCTGTCGGCCATCCAGTTCTGTCATGCCGGTCTGGTGGACAGCGTGGCCCGGGCCTTGGCGAGCAACCGGCTGCCGGCCAACCGCCTGACGCTCGAGATCACCGAGACCACGGCCATGCGCGACGCCGACGCGAGCTTGACCGTGCTGCAGAAGCTTTCCGATATGGGGGTGGACCTGTCCATCGATGATTTCGGCACCGGCTATTCAAGCCTGATGTACTTGAAACGGCTGCCGGCCAATGAGCTGAAGATCGACCGAGGTTTTGTTCGCGATCTGGAGCAGGACAGCGACGATGCGGCAATCGTCTCGGCCATCGTCGCCCTGGGCCAGGCCCTTGGGCTGCGCATCGTGGCAGAAGGGGTGGAGACCAGCCGCCAGCAGGAGTTTTTGACCCGCCTGGGGTGTGATTCGCTGCAAGGCTACCTGCTCGGCCAGCCCATGCCCGCCGAGCAGTTCATGAAGGCTCTCAAAACGGTGAGGCAGACCGAGACGCTCTGACTACACCGCGTCGCGCAGAGCGCATGAGGGTTCGAATGCGTCCATCTCGGCCTCCACCGCCTCGATGATCCGCTCTACATCCGCGGCCGCCATGATGGCCGCGCAGGGGATGCCGGCAATAGCCAGCAATGTTTCGCCGGTGGCGCGGTCGAACAGCCGGGCGACCATGCTGCGCGGTGCATCCATGCTGGCTTCGAAGCCCAATGGATGGAAATGCCAGCGCATCACCTGGCAGGCGTTGGGGAACGTCATCTTGTTCATGCCAGCCTCCTTGTCCTGATCCTTGACGCGGTGATCGGCCGCTCATTCGGCCGGTAGGAACCTAACCATAGCACCTGTGACGACAGTGTCTCGCGCCTAGCATGACAAATATGCGGTTGCTTGATCTGAATCAGTGCCGCGGTCCGGGCAGCAAATCCCGGCAAAAGGCCAGGGCAAACGTTTTTCCGGAACAAAAGCGGCTGGTCAGGATGGTTCCGCGCGGCTGTCGGAGCATGGTGCTTTTCTGACCAGTGGTGCGGTGCATCAGCCCAACAGGCCGGCGGCAATGTTGATGGTGAAGCCAAGGATTGCCGTGTTGTAGACGAAGCACACCAGCGAATGGGCCAGCACCACTCGACGCATGCCGCGTCCGGCCACACCGATGTCGGAGGTCTGCACGGCCACGCTCAGGGTGAAAGAGAAATGGAGAAAGTCCCAGTAGTCCGGTGCTCGTTCACCGTCGGGAAAGCGCAGCGGCAGCGCGTGGGGATCACTGGTATAGAACAGGCGGGCGTAATGCAGGCTGAAGATGCAGCCGATCAGCAGCCAGGAACCGGCCACCGTCAGACCCGTGTACAAATAATGAAGGGCCTGGTCGTTCCCCTGCAGGCCACGGCTGGCGGCCAGTTGCAATGTAACTGCCGCGAGGCTGGCGATGGCCGCGAAGCAGACGGTGAACAGCACCAGGCCTGCGTTCTCATCTTCCACGCAGGCAACCTTGCGCACGGTGTCGGCATTGGCGCGCCAGGTCAGCCAGAACACCAGCACCAGATACAGCCAGACGCCCAGGTTCCATCCGGCGAGGATGCGCTGCACGGTATCGTCGGTAGGAATCAGCCAGGCGCCGACCAGGCCCGCCAGGATGGCGATGCTCAGGCGAGGGTGGGTGCGGGTGAGGCGGTGGAAAGCCATGCGGTCTCGTCAGTGACAGGAGCATGGCTAACACTCTAGTTCAGCCTGGCCCGCCATCCAGCCCAGACTCCGACACCGCGCGCCGCCCTGGGTTCGAACAGGGAGGGTAATGGGGTACTATCACCCGCCGTGCCAGCGGCAAATGCCTTGTATATCAGGATGATGGCACTACCCGGAGGCGTAATGACCGCCGTGTTTTGTAGTCGATATGGCTTGCCACCCAATCTGAAAGACCCGCTTCAGGATCCATGTTTTGTCCGATTTCTTGCATAACCCACTGTTGCAGTACCTGGCTCGTCTGGCGCCTTCCAGCCAGCTGACCATGCGTTACATCCTCCAGGACGCCGCCGACCGCCTGGGGTTTGTCGACTGCGATATCGTCGACGTGCCCTGGCACGAGCTCGAGCCAGGCCATGTGGTTGCCCTGGTGGCAGCGCTGCGTACCGACGGCTATGCCCCGAACACATCGTCGCTGTATGTCAATGCGGTACGCGGGGTGATGAACGAAGCGTGGCGCCAGGGTCTGATCGACCATGAAAAGCTGTTGCACATTCGCGAGGTCAAGCCGGCAGGCGGCAGCAGGCTGCCGGCGGGGCGCAATTTAAGGCGCAGTCTGATTCGCGAGTTGATGGACGTCTGCGCCGCCGATCCGCGCCCTCAGGGCGTACGCGATGCGGCGATCATCGCGCTGCTGTATGGCACCGGCATGCGCAAATCCGAGTCGGTTGACATCGATCTGGACCAAGTGGACTTCGAGGCCCGTAGCTTGCGGGTCATGGGCAAGGGCAATCGCCAGTTGATCAAGTACGCCCCCGTCTGGGCGTTCGAGAAACTGCAGGCCTGGCTGGATCTTCGACGCCAGCATTTGCCGGAAGGAGAGGCCGATGATGAATTCCTGTTCAACCGCATCCGCCGTGGCAACCACATCACACGGGCGCGCATCACCAAGCACGCCATCTACTACATCGCCCGCCAGCGTGGGGCTCAGGTGGGGGTCAAGATCATGCCCCATGATTTTCGCCGGGCATTCATCACCCGGGTGATCGAAGAGCATGACCTGTCCATCGCCCAGAAGCTCGCGCACCATGCCAACATCCAGACCACCGCCAACTACGACCGGCGCGACGACAACGAGCGGCGACGGGCGGTGGATCGGTTCGACTACTGATCAGGTGCGTGCAGCGCACCCATCCCAATGCTAGTGAATACTCGAGGCCAGCTCGAAGATCGGCATGTACATGAGGATCACGATCAGTCCAATCAGCAGGCCGATGAAGGTCATCAGCAGCGGCTCGAACAAGCGTACGAACCATTCCACCCAACGGCCGATCTCCTGATCGTGAAAGTCAGCGCAGCGCTCGAGCATTTCCCCCAGGTTTCCCGACTGCTCACCGGCCCGCAGCAAGCGCAGAGACACCGGTGTGACCAGCTGGCCCAACTCCAGCGCATCGGACAGCGGCAAACCTTCCCCCACTCGTCGGCTGGCCTGTTCAAGCCCTTGCGCCGAGGTGCTGCCCAGCAGGCCGCGGGCCATGCACATCGCGGTGAGGATGGGGATACCACCTTGCAAGAGGATGCCAAGCGAGCGGTAGAAGCGCGCCAACTCATACATCACCAGACGTTGATGCAGCGCGGGCCAACGGCGTAGCTGGCGACTGGCCCAGCGGCGCAGGGCGGGGTTGCGGCGCATCAAGGCCAAGAGGCAAAGGCCCCCCAGTGCCGCCAATGCCAGGGGTAGCTGCTGCGCGTGGAGGAACAGGCCAATCTTCATCAGAACCTGCGAAAGCCACGGCAGCTCGTTGCCCATGCCTTCGAACACCAGGCTGAAGCGCGGCACAACGTAGCCCAACAAGAACAGCACCACGCCACCCCCCACCAGCAACAGCAGCAGGGGGTAGACCGAGGCACCGACCAGTTTCTGCCGGACCACGTCCAGGCGTTGTCGGTAGCTGATATAGCGGCCCAAGGCATCTCCCAAGGCACCGGTGCGTTCGCTCGATTGCACCAAGGCCACATACAGCGCCGGGAACACCCGTGGCTGTTCGCCCAAGGCCTGGGACAGCGAGCGGCCCTCGTAGAGTTGGCGTACTAGCGCCTCCAGCACCTTGCGTGAGGAGGCGTTGGGCGCTTTTTCGGCCAGGCTCTCGAGAGCATCGATCAGGGGTAGGCCCGCACTGAGCAACGTGCCCAATTCCTGACTGAACAACACCAGGTCGAACACTGGCGCGCGGCGCAAAGCCAGGACGCGCAGGGCGACGCCCTGGCCGCGAATGCTCACGACCCGTAACCCCTGGTTCTCGGCCTGTCGTCGCGCGTGCTCGGTATCCTCGGCCTCGACCTGCAACTGGACGATGCCTTGGCGACCCAGGGCCTTGAGGCTGTAGCGCATGGCCGTTCTCCTCATTGCCAGCTGGTGATTTCGGCATTTTCCCCGTCTCCGCCGGGCTGGCCGTCCTTGCCCATCGAGAGCAGGTCGTACTCGCCACCATTCTCACCGGGTTGGCGGTAGATATAGGCGCGGCCCCAAGGGTCCTGCGGAACGGCCTTTTGCAAATAAGGGCCGGACCATCGCTGCTCACCGCTGGGGGCCGCCACCAACGCCTGAAGGCCCTGCTCGCTGCTGGGGTAATGCCCGACCTCCAGGCGATACAGGTCAAGGGCCTTGCCCAGGCCCTCTATCTGCGCTCGCGCCACTTTTGCTTCCGAACGGCCGAGCTGGCTGAAGTACTTGGGCGCGACGATGCCGGCCAACAGGCCAAGCACCACCAGGACCACCAACAGTTCGAGCAGGGTGAAGCCACGCTGGGTGATGGATCTGCGTTGCATGGTGAAATCCTCCAGTGCGTTCGGGCAGGTTTGCCTTGCCATGCAACAGCCGTGCACGTCTGGCTCGGGGCCTTGCGCCATGGGGCGCAGCAAGCGGCACAGTGCTTGCGTCGTAGCTGAAAACCTCGGGTTTTCCGGGGCATTTCCCCCACATCGGGGGCCACGACGGGGAGGCAGCCGACATGCGTGGAATCATCCTGGGATTGATCTGGCTCGCGGCGGGCGCCGCAGAGGCCGACATGTACATCTCCATCGATGCCAAGGGCGGCTATGTGCTGTCCAACGTGCACCGGTCCGGCCGACATTACGAACGGGTCATCCGTGAGCCGGTGGCCCATGCCGGGCCGGCCGATGCTCAATTGATCACCGGCCGGCCCTACGCCGAGCTAGTGGCCAAGGCCGCCCAAGCCCACGGCGTTCCCCAGGCGCTGCTGCACGCGCTGATCAAGGCCGAGTCCGGTTACAACCCCAAGGCGCGCTCGCCCCGGGGGGCAGCCGGACTGATGCAACTGATGCCTGACACGGCGAAGGAGATGGGGGTCAAGGACGTGCTGGACCCTGCATCCAACCTGCAAGGCGGGGCGCGCTATCTCAAGCGCATGCTGACGCTGTTCGACAACGACATCACCTTGGCGGTGGCGGCCTACAACGCCGGGCCCGATGCGGTGATCAGCCGCGGAGGTGTGGTCCCGCCCTTCGCCGAGACGCGCCGCTACGTACCCAATGTGCTGCGTGATTACCGCAAGTTGCAGGGGCTGGCCGAAGATGCGCCGTTGTAGTCGCCGCCAAAGTGTCGCAGGTCAATGTCGCGCAGGGTGTGCCTGCTTCCCCAACTCTGGGCTATAACCTTTTGAAGGTGCCCAGCCGTTGGAGTCGACCATGGACCTCGCCCCGCGTTCCGCCAGACTCGATGTGCCCGTTGGCGGCGACAGCAACGTGGCCCGCAAGCCATTCGACCTGCTGCGTTGGTACGCCTGGGTGAGCCTGGCGATCATCGTCTCGATTGCCGTCGGGCTGGGGCTGATCTCCAGCCGCTTCATCATCAACGAGAGTGTCGAGCGAGACGCCTTGCTCTCGGCGCAGTTCATCCAGGCCATTGCCGACGCCGAAGTGCGTCATGTGTCGATCCCCAATGTGCGCACCATGGGCGAGTTGCTCGATCCGCGCACCGACCAGGCCATGCCCGACGTCGACCCCGACGCCCGGCGCCGGGCTCGGGGCGAGTTCCTCGACCATATCGCCCACCTGCCCGACATGCTGCTGGCCAATATCTATGCGCCGGACCGGACGGTGATCTGGTCAAGCAACCCGGCACTGACCGGGAAGTCGATCGAGTCCGACGAGGATCTGGAGCAGGCCTTCGAATACAAGATGCAGGTGTCGGCCAGTTATCACGACTTCGAGGACGCGCGCAGCGAACAGAAGTTCGTGACCCCGCCCCAGCAATTGTTCATCGAGAATTACATTCCTCTGTTCGACGCCGATGGCGAACGGGTCACCGCCATGGTGGAGATCTACAAGGAGCCCCATGACCTGATCGTACGCATCGAGCATGGCCTGTTGTTGATCTGGCTGGCCATCGCGATCGGCGCAAGCCTGGTGTATTTCGGCCTTTACGGCATCATGCGCCGCGCGGCACGGGTGATGGCAGTGCAACAGAAGCGGCTGATCAGCAACGAGACCTACGTGGCGCTGGGCGAGATGTCTTCGGCGGTCGCCCACAGCTTGCGCAACCCATTGGCTAGCATCCGTTCCAGTGCCGAGCTGGCTCAGGCATTCGACGAAGGGCCGGCGCAGAAAAACATCAGCGACATCATCAGCCAGGTGGACCGCATGTCTCAATGGGTACGCCAGCTCTTGCAGTCGCTGCGCCCGCTCAATGACGACGCGGTGCCGGTTGACCTCTCCCAGGTGCTGCAAGAGAGCCTGCAGGCGTTTGCCGTGCCGCTGGCGCGCAGCGGCGTGAACCTGGACGTAAAGCCGCTGCCCTCAGTGCAGGTGGTGGGCCATCCGGTGTTGCTGGGGCAGATCTTCAACAGCTTGATCGCCAATGCGCTGGAATCCATGGAGAAGGGTGGCCAGTTGCGGGTGGAAGTGGTGCGCCGGGATCGACGCAGCCTGACCTTGCGCCTGTCGGACACCGGGCGGGGTATGAGCGACCAGCAGCAACGCATGGCTTTTCGGCCGTTCTTCACCACCAAACAGGGCGGTTTGGGGGTTGGCCTGGTGCTGGTCAAGCGGATCATGGAACGCTTCGCAGGCTCGGTTCGGTTGAGCAGCCGCGAAGGGCAAGGTACCAGCGTTTCGCTGAATTTTCGCTTGGTCAAATCATGATGTTCTACGTTTAAATTGCCTCGTATCTACCTGATTTAATAAGAAAATTTACTTAGTTGGGTGATGTTACCCAATAGTGGGGGATTCATCTCGAATCGACCTCTAATTTGCGTCGTAACTACCTGATAATAATGGTTATTCTCTATTGGTACGTAGGTGGCTGAGAACTTGCAGCAAGATGATAGCGACCAATGGCAGCGGCAAGAGTTCAGGCAAAGTGCTATCACGTTGCTACAGGCAGTAGCACTGTCCTGATACTCCATCCCCCGAAGCCTTCGAACGGGAACGATGCGATGCAGATGCTGGAACACGATCTTCCGGACAAGACTGCCAGCCCCTCCACTGGGCTCGCTGCGCCCTTGAGCGAGTTCAACCTGCTGCGCTGGTTCTCGGTCATCAGCTTGCTGATCATCGCAACGGTGGCCGGCGCCTTGGGTTACTTCTCGACTCGCTTCGTGGTGCGCGACAGCGTCGAACGCGATGCGATGCTCACCGCCCAGTTCATCCAGGCCATGGCCCAGGCCGAGGTTCGCCATTCGCAACTGCCCCCGGGCACCACCATGGGCGAGTTGCTCGACCCGCGCCTGGACAATCAGCATTTGCAGATCCCCCCGGCTCTGGTGCAATCGACCCGCGGCGAATTCCTCGATCACGTGGCGCACCTTCCGGACATCTTGCTGGCCAATGTCTACGCCCATGACCGCACGATTGTCTGGTCGACCAACCCGCAATTGCTGGGCAAGCGCATTGCCGAAGACGACGACTTGGACGAGGCCTTCCACTCGCGCAAGCCGGTCTCAGCGAGCTATCACAAGGCGGAAGATGACCGGGAAGAGCAGAAATTCCAGCGCGAACCGCGCTATTTGTTCATCGAGAACTACATTCCGCTGTTCGACAGCCAAGGCGAGCAAGTGCTGTCGATGGTCGAAATCTACAAGGAGCCCCAAGATCTGGTGCGACGCATTCAGCGCGGCTATGTGCTGATCTGGTGCTCGACTCTGGTGGGCGGAGCGCTGATTTATTTCGGCTTGTTCTGGATCGTGCGCCGGGCTGCGGGGATGCTGCATCATCAGCAAGATCGCCTGGTGGCCAGCGAGACCTACGTGGCCTTGGGCGAGATGTCTTCGGCCGTGGCCCATAGCCTGCGCAACCCATTGGCCAACATTCGTTCCAGCGCAGAGTTAGCCCAGGAAATCGCAAGCGATCCGGCGCGCAAGAACATTGCCGACATCATCAGCCAGGTTGACCGGATGTCACGCTGGGTGCGTGATTTGCTGGTGTCGCTGCGACCGACCAGTGACGAGGCCGAAGCGGTGGATCTGGTGGCGGCTATCGAGGATACCCGGCTGGCATTCTTGCAGCAGATCGAGCGCAACGGCGTGCAGTTCAGCTTCGAGGGGCCGGCCCAACAGTGGGTAGCCAGCCAACCGCTGCAACTGACTCAAATCCTCAACAGCCTGTTCGCCAATGCTTTGGAAGCCATGCCCAAGGGCGGCCTGTTGTGCGCCGAAGTCAGTTGCCTGGAGGGGCAGCAGGTGCGTCTGGTGCTCAGCGATACCGGCAAAGGCATGAGTCAGCAACAGGAACGGATGGTGTTCAAGCCGTTCTTCACCACCAAGCAGGGCGGCCTCGGCGTGGGCCTGGCCCTGGTCAAGCGCATCATGGAACGCTTTGGTGGCTCGGTCAGCCTGACCAGCCGCGAAGAGGAAGGAACCCGCGTGAGTCTTGTATTCAATATTGCAGCGGGAGGGGACCATGGGGCCCAGCATTCTGGTGGTCGAGGATGACGAGATCCTCGCGGACAACATACGTACCTACCTCGGTTTGAAGGGGTTCGAAGTCACGGTCTGCCATAGCGCGGAGCTGGCTCTGGAGCAGGTCAAGCAAGGCTTGCCCGATGCCGTACTGACTGACAACTCCCTGCCGGGCATGAACGGCCACGAGCTGTTGCGCGCACTGATCACCCAGGCGCCGGAGCTCAAGGTGATCATGATGACCGGATACGGCAATGTCGAAGACGCCGTGCTGGCCATGAAAGAAGGCGCGTTCCATTACCTGACCAAGCCGGTGGTGCTGGCCGAACTCAAGCTGATGCTCGATAAAGCCCTGGCGGCCGAGCGCATGGAACGCACCTTGTCGTTCTACCAAGAGCGTGAGGCGCAGAAGTCTGGGTTGCAGGCGTTGATCGGCGAATCCTCGGCGATGCTGAACCTCAAGCACACCCTGCGCCAGTTGCTCGATGCAGAGCAGCGCATGGCCAGCGACGACCTGCCACCGGTGCTGATCGAAGGGGAAACAGGCACCGGCAAGGAGCTGGTGGCGCGCGCCCTGCATTTTGACGGCTCGCGCAGCAAGGGGCCTTTCATTGAATTCAACTGCGCCTCGATCCCGGCCAATTTGCTGGAGGCCGAACTGTTCGGTCACGAGAAGGGCGCGTTCACCGATGCCAAGGAGCGTCGTGTGGGCTTGGTCGAGGCCGCCGATGGCGGGACGCTCTTCCTCGATGAGATCGGCGAGATGGACCTGGTGCTGCAGGCCAAGCTGCTCAAGCTGCTGGAGGATCGCAGCATCCGCCGGATCGGGGCGGTCAAGGAGCGCAAGGTGGACCTGCGGGTCATCAGCGCCACCAACTGCAACCTGGAACAGATGGTGCAGCAGGGCAAGTTTCGACGCGACCTGTTCTTCCGCCTGCGCATCATCGCGCTGAAGGTGCCGCGGCTATACGCACGCGGTCAGGACATTCTGCTGCTGGCCAGGCACTTCCTGGCTCACCATGGGCGCCGATATGGCAAACCCCATCTGCGCTTTTCTGCTGAAGCCGAGGCGCTGATGCTGGGTTACAGCTGGCCAGGCAATGTACGAGAACTGCGTAACATGCTCGAGCAGACGGTCCTGCTGGCGCCCAATGATGTCGTGGCCGCGCACCAGCTGAACCTGTGCATGACCCTGGTGGACGAACCCATGGGCTTACCCACGTCGGTGGCTTTCGAGCCCCCACGGCATGAGCCGGAGCCTGGGACCAGCCTGCCGGACATGGAACGCGACCTGGTGTGCCGGACTCTCGACCGCACGGATTGGAACGTCACCAAGTCGGCACGTCTGCTGGGGCTATCGCGGGATATGTTGCGCTACCGCATCGAGAAACTGGGGCTGACCCGGCCTGACAAGCGACAGTGGTGAGCCTGGGGCTGCACGGCAGTCCCAGGCTCTTCAGGGCTGTCCCTGGCCGCGAGTGCCTCCGTCGCCATGCCCGCGCATCCCTTCAGAACCTCCGCCGTCCATTCCCGGGAGGTTTCGATCATCGTTCTGGTCGGCGGGCGGGCTGTCCGGATCGTTCCCTTGGATACGCGGGTCGGTATCGCGGGGCACAGGCTTCTCGATTGGATTGAGGGTGCTGTCGGCGCCCGGCTTGGGCGCGGTGTTGTGCGGATCGTCCGGGTGGGTCGGACCGGTGCCCACCGCCAGGGCCAGGGGAGAGGCCAGCAGGGCGGCGAGCAGCCAAGTGCGCGATCGTTTCATGGGTGGCTCCTTGCGGGCAAAGGCGTGTTGCCTGTACCTGGGTTGGGCCGCAACCCTCAACGCAAGGTGCCACCACGGCGACGAACGGTCAGACTACCAGCGACAACAGCATGATGAAGATGATGCCCACCACCGACAGGATGGTCTCCATCATGCTCCAGGTCTTGAACGTCTCTGCCACGGTCATGTTGAAGTACTGTTTGACCAGCCAGAAACCGGCGTCGTTGACGTGAGACAGAATCAACGAACCTGCGCCGGTGGCCAGCACCAACAGTTCGCGGTTCACGCCTGGGACCAGATCGATCACCGGCGCGACGATGCCGGCACCGGTGATGGTCGCCACGGTCGCCGAACCAGTCGCGATGCGGATCACAGCAGCGACCAGCCAGGCCAGCAGAATCGGCGAAATCTCGGCTTGCACCGCCATCTGGCCAATCACGTTACCCACACCAGTGTCCACCAGCATCTGCTTGAAGCCGCCGCCGGCACCCACGATCAGCACGATGGCGGCGGTCGGAGCCAGGCTCTGGTCGAGCATCTTCATGATTTGCTGACGTGAGAAGCCCCGGGCCGAACCGAAGGTGTAGAACGCCAGCAGCAATGCCGCGAGCAGGGCGGTGATGGGGTGACCGATCAGGTCCATCCACTGGCGCACGATGTGCTCGGCGGGTAACACCACATCGGCGAAGGTCTTGAGCAGCATCAGCACGACCGGCAGCAGCACGGTGAGCAGGGTGACGCCAAAGCTTGGCAGGTTGTTCTGATTGGTTTCCCGGGCGATCTGGTCCATCAGTTCCTGGGACGGGTTGCCCGGAATGTAGCGGGCGATGAAATTACCGAACAGCGGACCTGCGATGACCGCGGTGGGCAGGGCCACCAGCAGGCCATAGAAGATGGTCTTGCCGATATCCGCGTGGAAGATGCCGATCGCCAGCAGCGGGCCTGGATGCGGCGGCACAAGTCCATGGACTACGGAAAGGCCGGCCAGCAGCGGAATGCCGATCTTGATCAGCGAAACCCCTGAGCGACGCGCGACGATGAACACCAGGGGGATCAACAGCACGAAGCCGATTTCGAAGAACAATGGGATGCCCACCAAGAAGGCGGCGAACATCATGGCCCAGTGCACCTTCTGTTTGCCAAAGGCACGAATCAGCGTTTGCGCGATCTGGTCGGCGCCGCCGGAGTCGGCCATCAGTTTGCCCAACATGGTCCCCAAGGCCAGGACGATGCCGACGAAGCCGAGCACACCGCCAAAGCCGTCCTGGAAGGACTTCATGACCTTGGCGACCGGCATGCCGGAGGTCAGGCCAAGGAAGCCGGCTGCCAGGGTCAGGGCGACGAAGGGGTGGACCTTGAAATGGGTGATCAGCAGGATAAGTCCGACGATGGTGACCAGAGCGTCGAGCAGCAGGTAGGTATCAGTAGCCAGTCCGAACATGGTTCATGTGCCTCTGTCTTATCATTGTTTTGGCGAAACGATCGGCATCTTTGGATGCCGAGATAGCGCTGTCTTTGGTGAGCCGGGAAGGCTGACGGTTCAGGCGGTACGCGCCAGGCTGCGGTCACCTTGGGGCTTTAGCCAGGTGTCTACCGCCACGGCCAGCGCTTCGATAGGCTGCGTGGCGTCCAGCGCCAGGGTCAGAGGCTCGCCGTGGGGCGGTTCCAGCGCGGCGAACTGGCTGTCGATGAGGCTGGCTGGCATGAAATGACCGGGGCGGGCGAGTACGCGTTTTTCCGCTTCGGCTGGGCTCAGTTCGAGAAACACGAAGCCAAGGCCCGGCACGGCCTCGCGCAGGGTCTCGCGATAACGGCGCTTAAGCGCGGAACAGGTGAGAATGGGGCGTTCGCCGGCCTGGAGCACGGCCTGCAGTTCCTGGCCAAGACGGACCAGCCAACCGGCGCGGTCGTCATCGTTCAAAGGAACGCCAGCGCTCATCTTGCGGATGTTTTCGGCAGGGTGGAAAGCATCGCCTTCGATCAGGCGACCACCGCTCGTGCTGGCAATGGCAGCGCCCACGCAGCTCTTGCCGCAGCCTGCCACGCCCATCACCACGATTGCGGTCAGGGGAGAGTTCATCAGTACCTCCTGCGGGGTGAGATAGCGCTGTCTCGGTGCCGCTGAAAACGGATGCGAGCGCCACCCTCCCGGGTGTTATTGGTCTTGTCTTTACGCAGTATGGACGCTAGGCGCATAGCCGCTACCAAAGATACATTGCCTGTATCCTGAGACAGCGCTACCTTAGTGGCCGTTCCCACTTCTGGCAAGTAGTAAAATTACAACACCCATGTCTCGTACAGGCTCGCGCACGACCGGTCGTCCCACCCTGGCAGAAGTCGCCAGACTTTCGGGGGTTTCCCCCATCACCGCTTCCCGCGCCTTGCGCGGTGTAAGCACCGTGGCCCCGCAACTGGTGGAAAAAGTCGTGGCCGCTGCGGCGAGCCTAGGCTATGTCGCCAATCCGGCTGCTCGGGCATTGGCGTCGGCACGCAGTGAGTCGGTGGTGGTGTTGATCCCCTCGTTGTCCAACCAGCTGTTCATCGACACCCTGGAGGCCATCCACGAAGTGATGCGCCCGCGCGGGTTGGAAGTACTGATCGGCAACTACCACTACGATCTGGCCGAAGAGGAAAACCTCATCCGCAACTACCTGGCCTACCAGCCCTGCGGGATCCTGCTCACCGGGTTCGAGCGCAGTGAAGTCTCCCGGCAGATGCTGACCGCCAGCGGCGTGCCGTGCGTGCACATGATGGAGCTCGGAGGCGAGGCGGGGCAGTTGTCGGTCGGATTTTCCCAACAACAGGCCGGCCGCGCGGCTGCCCGGCACTTGATCGAGCGTGGTCGTCGGCGCTTGGCATTCATCGCGGCGCAGCTCGACCCTCGCGTCATGCAGCGCGCCGATGGCTTCCGCCAAGCGCTCGCCGAGGCTGGTTTGCAGGCGCCGGAGCTGGAACTGCTGGCGCCACAACCGTCATCCATCGGCCTGGGCAGCGAGCTGTTCAGCCAGTTGCTTGCGCAGGCGCCGGATGTCGACGGCGTGTTCTTCTGTAACGATGACTTGGCCCAGGGTGCGGTATTGCAGGCTTTGCGCCAGGGCGTCGAGGTGCCGCGCCAAGTGGCGATGGTTGGTTTCAACGACCTGCCGGCATCGGCGCACATGGTGCCGCGGTTGACCTCGATCCGTACCCCCCGAGCCGCGGTAGGCCGAGGCGCAGCCCAAGCGCTGTTGGCGCTGCTCGATGGCAAGCAGGTGGCCACCGAACAGCAGGATCTGGGATTCGAGCTGATGGTGCGCGAGAGCTCCTGACCGGCTGGTTCGGGCCGGGCAGGGCTCAGTTGGGGGTGCTGAGTGCCGCGAGGCCTTCGCGCAGTTCGCGTTGCAGTGCCTCCAGGCTACTTTCCAGCCGTTCGAGCAAGGCCTTGGTCGGCTGCTTCTGGGCGACGGCCTGTTCGACCGCTTCGCAATCGCGCACCACGCCCCGGACTTTCAGCATTTTCGCGCCTCCCTTGATGCGGTGTGCCAAGGCATGCACTGCGTCACTTTCAGGCGCTTCGCCAAGGGCGCGCAGGGCTGCGAGGTCTTCGCCGGCGCTGTGTGCCAATTGTTCGAGAAGGCGTCGAATCAACTGGTCGTCATCCTGGGTCAGGTGACGCAGCTCACTGAGGTTGAAGCCACTGGCCGTCGTGGCAGGCTCCGGTGCGGGTGCGGGGGCCGGCACCTGCTCCGCCAGCGGCGCGCTGGGAAGGTGGGCTTTCAGGGCTTTGAGACCGATCGGTTTGAACAGGCATTCATCCATGCCATTGGCCAGGCAGCGCGCTTTTTCCTCGGCTTGGGCGTTGGCCGTAACGCCGAGTATCAGGCAGGCTGGCTGGCCGCGCTCATGCTCCAGGGCGCGGATACGCCGAGTGAGCTCGTGGCCATCCATCACCGGCATGCTGCAATCGGTGATCACCACATTGAACTGACCTGCTCGCCAAAGGGCCAGCGCCGCTTCGCCATTCTCGGCCTGGGTCACCTTGTGTCCCAGGGTGGTCAGTTGCTTGTCCAGCAGCAGCAGGTTGGCGGGCATCGACGACCAGGATATCCAGTGGGCCGCTGCTCATGTCCTGAGCCGGCTCGGTCTGTTCGTCCTGTGCTGGCACTGAGGTGGCCGGCAGGGTCAGGTCCACGCTCACCTTGGTGCCCATGCCCTCGACGCTCTGCAGTTCGAGCGACCCGCCCATCAACTCGGCCAGGGTTCGGCTGATCACCAGACCGAGGCCGGCGCCTTTTCCGGCCTGGGGGCCGTTTACCTGGGCGAAGGTGCTAAAGAGTCGGGCCTGGTCGCTTGGGCTGATACCGATGCCGCTGTCCTGTACGCACAACGAAACCCGGATATCGCCGGTGGCGCTGGGAGAGGTGAGTTTCAGGGTCACTTGCACGCCACCCTGGTCGGTGAACTTGAGGGCGTTGCTGATCAAGTTGGACAGGACCTGCTTGAGGCGCACAGGGTCGGCGAGCACCCAGACTGGCGCCTGCGGCAGATCCCCGTTCAGATACAAGCCCTTGATCCGGGCATTGCCGTCGAACACGCGAAGGGTCGCGCGCACCAGTTCCACCAGGTCGATCGGTACCGGTTGCAGGGACATGTGGCCGGATTCGATGCGGGAAATGTCGAGGATGTCGCCGATCAGCTCGAGCAGGCCAATGGCCGAGTCATGGGCGGTATGCAAAGTCTGCGGGTCGCTGTGGCCTCGGCGGCTGTCCTCCAGGGCGAGCTCCAGCAGGCCGATCACCGCGTTCATCGGTGTGCGGATTTCATGGCTCATGATCGCCAGGAAGGTACTTTTGGCTTGGCTGGCCTGTTCAGCGTCATCCTTGGCTTGACGCAACTGCTCCAGCAGACCGCGGCTGAGCGCCAGTTGCGCCTGCAGGGCGCGTTGGGCCTCGGTGCGCTGGTTGATGAGCTTGCGCAGGTACGTGTTCCAGAACACCACGCCGGCCAACAGCACGGCGGCCAGCACCAGCACTTGCAGCGCCAGGGTGCGGTAGTTGCGCCAGGGGCTGTCGCTGACCAGCGTGTTGGTGTGCCATCGGTTGACCAACTGGTCCAGCTCCTCAGGCGGGATGTTAAGCAGGGCTTTGTCCAGAATCGACTGCAGCACCGGTAGATCCGGTGCGATCGCAAAAGCGGCGCTGGCCGGATCGTCGCTTTGCAGGCCGGCGATACGCAAACCATTGTTGAACACATGGCTGATGTAGTAGCTGGCATTGATCTGGCTGCTCAAGGCCACGTCGGCCTTGCCGCTGGCGACGGCTTCCATCAACTCAAGGTGGGTTTCGACCTCGACCAGACGGACGCCAGGATACCGCCGTTGCAACGCCTCACGCTGAGGGGAGCCACGCAACAACGCGACACGTCGCCCATCGAGCGTCATCGGTGTGCCGATCCAGGGGGCTTCGCTGCGGGTGATCAAAACCCGGGGGCTGACCACATAGGGGCGAGTAAAGCGAAGGCGCGTCGCACGTTCGGCGCCGTAGCCCAGGGCGCCGATTATCTGCGCCTGCCCCTCGGCCACTTGGTCGACCATGTCCTGGATCGAGTCGACTTCGACGATCTCGAAGCGCAGACCGGTCTGCAGACGGATGCGCTTGAGCAGGTCGATGGTGATTCCGGTCGGGTGCTGTTGAGCATCGTTGAAGGTCAGGGGCGCCAGGGAGGGATTGACCAACACCCGCACCTTTGGGTTGTGCGCTATCCAGTCACGCTCCTCAGGCGTGAGGGCACCGACCGGATTTTTCATCAGCAAACTGGTATTGCCGCTGCTCCAGCGCCGCAGGATGTTCAGGCGCTCGCTGTCGCTGATCCTGGCCAGGGCCTCGTTGACCAGGCGTTGCAAGCGTGGATTATCGCGGGCCAGGGCAAAGGCGAAGACGTCGGCGGGCAAGGGGCTGAAATGATCGATTTTCACCAAACCTTGGAAGCTCTTGCCGATCGCGTAGTCGGTACTGATCGCATCACCCAGATAAGCGTCCGCCGCCCCCATCGCCACGGCCGACAATCCGGCCAGTGTCGAGCGGTACAGGGTCACTTGGACGTCGGGATACTGCTTGCGCACCAGCTTTTCGGGCAAGTAATGATCGACCATGGCCAGGCGTAGCCCTGGCAATGCTTTGCCATGACGGCCGAGCATACGATCCTGCTTGCTGACGACGACCGGCAGGTCGTCGGCATAGGGCTGGCTGAGAACCAACTGCGCATCGGCGGCCTCGAAGGCGTTGGAGCTGCCGAGCAAGTCGATGCTGCCGGCGTGCAGTGCTTCGATGGCTGCCTGGCGGGTGGGGAAGCGGCGAACCTCGACCGGGATGCCGAGCTGTTCGCCGA
Source organism: Pseudomonas sp. CK-NBRI-02 (assembly GCF_008124495.1). Classification (NCBI taxonomy): domain Bacteria; kingdom Pseudomonadati; phylum Pseudomonadota; class Gammaproteobacteria; order Pseudomonadales; family Pseudomonadaceae; genus Pseudomonas; species Pseudomonas sp. CK-NBRI-02. The sequence goes on from NZ_VSJH01000010.1 coordinate 129,833, forward strand.
TCAGACCCGCATAGTCGGCACTGAGACCTTCAAAGTCGGCGGGGCTGGTGTTGATCTCGAACGGCGGGTAGTCAGGGCGCGAGCTGCCCAGCACCAGGGCTTTGCGGCGTTCGAGCCAGTGCCGGTCATCTTGTTGGAGCGACAACGGGGGCGAGGCGCTCAGTGAGCGGGCGAGCAGGTGCCGGGCTTCGCTGTCGGCATGCGCCACAGCGCTGATGGCCAGGAGCGCGCCCAGCAGGATGGTGAACACCGCGCCTCTCATGACGGAGGGATGTTCAACTGACGTTGTTGCGTTTGGCCAGGTCGACCATTTCGACCAGAGACTCGGTCTTGAGTTTATCCATGATGCGTCCACGGTAGGTGCTGATGGTTTTGGCACTGAGGTTCATGCATTCACCGATGAACTTGTTGTTCTCGCCGCGGGTAAGCCGGCGTAGCACTTCCATTTCGCGGTTGGAGAGGCTTTCGAGACGACTGCACTCGCTTTCGAGCGAGCTGCTGTTGACCGACATCTGCGGAAAGGTGGAGTAGCCCTTGACCAACGCCTTGAGGGCGAACACCAGGGCATCGAGGTCTTCGTCCTTGTTGACGAAGGCGGCGATACCGGCATCCAGGCAACGACGGACATACAGGTCGGCGGGTTGACCGGTGAGCACCATGATCTTCGGTGCCGGCTCCAACAGTTGCAGACGTTTGATGACCTCCATGCCATCGAGGCCAGGCAGGCCGATGTCGAGGATAACCACGTCAGGACGTAATTGGCGAGCCTGCTGCACGGCGTCGATGCCGTCACCGGCTTCACCGATGACCTGAAAACGTTCACGTTCGAGCAGCATGCGCACAGCCAGTCGAACGGTTGGATGGTCGTCAACCATTAAAACGGTTGTCATTGGATAACTCCTGTAGGAATTTGGTCCGTTTCCTGAAGTCCCGCAGGAATACGTGAAAGGGAGCCTGCGCGGCAGCGCGCAAGATTACGTAGATTCCTCTCGATTGGTAATGGGATGCGTAGGTTTGTTGAAAAAGCGAAGATTATTGTTGAAAAGGCCTACAAAATAAACCTCCATGGTAAAGCCCGCCCAGGCGCCAAGGACGGGCCACGCACAGAATAGTTCAGGAGCAGCCCGGGTGCGGCTTGAGTACGCGCAGGTGCGAGGCCGGATTGCGGCTCAATGCCGTCCCGACCCTTGCCGGGCGAGGCAGTAACTGGCCGCCACAGTTCGGGCAGCGCCCCTGGAACTGACGTTCATTGCATGCACGACAAAAGGTGCATTCGAACGAGCAAATCAACGCATCCGCGCTGTCGCCCGGCAGGTCACGGTCGCAGCATTCGCAGTTGGGGCGTAATTCAAGCATGGAGTGGGTTCCTGTCAGATAACGCCCGCTCAACCGGCGGGGCGATAGAGGTGGGCATGCCCGGCCCGGTACAGGGCCGATTCAGCGAAAGGTGCATCGCCCAGCACATGGCCCACCAGGATCAGCGCGGTTCGCCGAAAATCCTTGGCCGCTGTGAGTGCGACGATGTCCCGCAGGGTGCCGCGTACCCAGTCCTGGTCCGGCCAGGTGGCGCGATGAATGACGGCGACCGGGCAGTCCGGCCCGTAGTGTGGCAACAGTTCGGTGACGATACGCTCGAGGTGTTTCACGCCCAGGTGGATCGCCAAGGTGCTGCGGTGGCGGGCCAGGTCGGCCAACTGTTCGCCAGCTGGCATGGGCGAGCTGTCGCCATAGCGGGTGAGAATCACCGTCTGGGCGAGCTCCGGCAAGGTCAGCTCGCAGCCGAGCAGGGCGGCGCTGGCGGCGGTGGCGGTAACACCCGGAATGATCTGATAGTCGATGCCCAGTTCGCGCAGATGACGTATCTGCTCGCCGATGGCGCCATACAGACTGGGGTCGCCGCTGTGAACACGGGCCACATCCTGGCCATTTTCGTGGGCGCGGCGCAGGGCTTCGATGATCTGCTCCAGGTTCAGTTCGGCGCTGTTGATCACCGTCTCGGCGCTGTGTCCCTCCAATACAGCTGGCGGAACCAGGGAGCCGGCATAGATGATGACCGGGCATTGGCGGATCAGACGTTGCCCCTTGACCGTGATCAGCTCCGGATCGCCGGGCCCGGCACCGATGAAATAGACCGTCATGGGAAATCCTTGCAGATAGGCAGTAATGTGGACGCGATTATCAGCCACGGGCCAGGGCAAGGGTAGCCTGGCCCAGCACCTGGCGTGTCACCAGCAAGCGCGAGGTGCCGAGCGATCGTGCGGCCAGTGCCAGGGCTGCGCTTTCAGCGACGCCCCAGCAGCCGCTGTAGGCATAGGCAACGGGTGAGCGATGGCTGAGCTGCGGTTCGAAGGGCTGTAGCTCGGTGGCCGGGAACGCCACCAGGGGGATGCCCAGCCGTTCGGCTAGGGCCTGCAACCCAGGTTCATCGAATTTGAGATCGATACTGGCAAGGCCAACCAGATGATCGGCGCACAGGCGGTGTGTGACCAGGGTCGTGCGCAGCAACTGCTCCAGGGTTTCGACCGGGCAGCCCTTGCGGCAGCCGAAGCCGGCATAGAATACCGGCTCGGACCAGGCGTTGCGCATCAGGCCTGGTTGGCTCGGCGATAAAGCCAAGCGCTGAGCAGGCCAAGGGCGAGCCAGAACGCGGCGTTGGTCAGCCAGGAGGCGAGCTTGAATTGGGCCACCAGTGCTTGCGGTGCCAGACTTTCATGCACCGGTGGTTGTGGTGCGCCGATCACGTGTGGCACCACCAGCAAAGCGACGCCCAGCACCTTGAGCAGCCAATGGTGGGTAAACGCCACCAGCGCAAGACCCGCGGCCGTGGCGGCTGCAGTGCCGATCCACCAGCTCTGGCGTTGCCCCAGGTCGGCGGCGGCTGTGCCTGGCAGCTCCGGTGGCAACCCCAGTGTGGGTGCCAGGCAGAACACAGCAAAACCCGCCAACCCCCACAGTGCGCCGGTTATCACTCGGTTTGGCTCGCGCAGGCTGTACAGCGCGGCGAGGATCAGCGCGAAACCGACCGCCACCACGAGGTTGCCGCCGGTGGTGGCGAGCAAACGCTGCCAGCCATCCTCCGGTGCCCAGGCCGCTGGGTCATGGGAATGCGCAGCGACGGGGCTGTCGTGCTCATGTTGCTCGGGGACAGCGCTCTCGAAAGTTTCTGCCTGGAGAATCAACGGGCTGACCCACAGACTTTGCAGCACGGTCAGCAATAGAGCGGCGAGCAGCCCGCTGAAACCTGCGGTACGGGCGATACGCTTGATCATGCAGGTGTACTCAATGGCAAGGGAAGGCGGCGCTGTGGCGGGTATCGTGGGCGGCATTGTGCACCGCCTCGATGTGCGAGAAACCTGCGAAATAGACCAGGCACAGGCCCAGCAGGCTGGCACCGACGGCAATGACGACACGTTGGCTGAGGCTGACGGGAGTGGCGATGCTGTGTTTGGTGCTGGTGATCGGCATGGTGCGTTCCTCTGCTGTTTATAGGCGGCGGACACGCGCGTCGTTCCGGGCACGATTGACCCAGAAGAGGTGACAGCGCCCGCCCACCGCGGGGTGTTCTATTAACGTCAGGCCGGTCTCCGGGCTTGCAAGGAGGAGCAGGGCTCCTGGAAAGCATCACCTTCCCATGCCATACGACGCGGCACAGTGGTCAAGATGCTTCGCTCGCTTACCGTTGCGGGGGCAGCATCGGCTTGGTTACCGATTTCCCGTTTCACCCCTTGGGGGGCACCTGAACGCAAGGTGCAAGCAAAGCATGGGGGCGCCATGGCGTCAATCTGCAAGGTTGCGGTGGCCGCGCCCTCAGCGGGCCAGGTGGTGAAAGGTCGAGCTTGGAATACACCTAGGAGTTCCACGCGGGAGAACCCGCACCCGCAGGCCAGGGCGACTGTTCCAAAGGGCCTGTCCGCAAACACTGACGCGCCATGGTTGACCGCCTGCCGGCCACTGCGTAGCCTTGCCGATTCGAGGTTCTCCGGCATTGGCCGGAGCTAAGACGGGAACGCGGTTCAAGCCGCGGCTGCCCCCGCAACTGTAGGCACCAACCCGGATCGACACAGCCACTGCGCCCAGGCGCGGGAAGGCGTCGTTCCACCGGCACGGCCGGTAAGGTGCAAGCCAGGAGACCTGCCTCGAGACGATTTCGACTTTCAACCGGGCGGGGTGATCCGGTGGCGAACAGGCCCGGCCAGCAAGGCTCGCGGCACTCGTCCTGCATGCCCGCGCCATCCTGCCAAGGGCATCGCGACATGAAAACACTGGCCAAGCTCCCCGTCACCATCGTCACTGGCTTTCTCGGCTCGGGCAAAACCACTTTGCTGCGTCACATGCTGGACAACGCCCAGGGGCGCCGTATCGCGGTGATCGTCAACGAATTCGGTGAACTGGGCATCGATGGCGAAATTCTCAAGCAGTGCAGCATTGGCTGCACCGAGGAAGATGCCAGCGGCCGGGTCTACGAACTGGCCAACGGTTGCCTGTGCTGCACCGTGCAGGAAGAGTTCTTCCCGGTGATGCGCGAGTTGGTGGCCCGCCGCGGCGACCTGGACCACATCCTCATCGAAACCAGCGGCCTGGCCCTGCCCAAGCCGTTGGTGCAGGCCTTCCAGTGGCCAGAAATCCGCAATGCTTGCACCGTCGATGCGGTGATCACCGTGGTCGACAGCCCGGCCGTGGCCGCAGGGACCTTCGCGGCGTACCCGGACCAAGTGGACGCTCAACGCAAGCTCGACCCCAACCTTGATCATGAGTCGCCTCTGCACGAACTGTTTGCCGACCAACTGGCCAGCGCCGACCTGGTGGTGCTGAACAAGGCTGATCTGATCGATCCCCAAGGCCTGGCCAAGGTGCGTGCCGAAGTCAGCGAAGAACTGCCGCCGGCGGTCAAGGTGATCGAGGCCAGCAGCGGCCGCCTGCCGTTGGAGGTGCTGCTGGGCGTAGGCGCCGAGGCCGAGGCGCACATCGATGGTCGCCGTACCCACCATGACGCACACCACGAGGGCGATGATCATGACGATCACGACCACGATGCCTTCGACTCCATTTCCATCGACCTGCCAGAAGCGGACGAAAGCCTGCTGCTCGATGCCCTGACTCAACTGGTGGTCGAATTCGGCATCTTGCGCGCCAAGGGCTTCGCTGCCATCCCCGGCAAGCCGATGCGCCTGCTGATCCAGGGGGTGGGCACCCGTTTCGACAAGCACTTCGACCGCGCCTGGCGCGCCGACGAGCCGCGTATCACCCGCCTGGTGCTGATCGGCCAGGCGCTGGACGCTGCCGCGCTCGAAGCGCGCCTGCGCCAGGCCTTGGGCGCCTGACCCATGCACCTGCTGCGGACCCAGCCCGGCGGCTTCGTGCCGGACGACAGCATTGCCGATCTCGGCCAGACCCCCGCCGAACTGGTGATCCTCTGCAGCGGTGATTCGCACCTGGCGCTGCTCGCCGAAACCGCCGAGCAGTTGCCGGAGGATTTCCCCAGCCTGCGACTGGCCAACCCCATGCAGGTGCAGAATCACGCCTCGGTCGACCTGTACATCGATCAGGTGCTGCGCCATGCCAAGGTGATCCTGTTGTCCTTGCATGGTGGCGTCGGGTACTGGCGCTATGGTGTCGAGCAACTGGTCGAGCTGAGCACACGGGGCGTGCAGTTGATCCTGGTGCCCGGCGACGACCGCCCGGACCCGGAGTTGACCCAGTTGGGCACCGTGACCGGCGATCAGGCCGAGCGCCTTTGGCATTACCTGCGCCAGGGCGGCAAGGCCAATGCCGCGAATCTGTTCAATTGCTTGGCCAGCCTGTGGCTTGGGCGCGATTACGCCTGGGAGGAGCCGCAACCCTTGCCGCGTACCACGGTGTACCACCCCGCCAAGCCCAGCGCCGTGTTGCAGGACTGGTACTGCGAATGGCAGCCCGACTGGCCTGTGGCCCCCATCTTGTTCTATCGCTCGCACCTGCAGGCGGCCAACACAGCGTTCATCGATACTTTCTGCCAGCGCTTGCAGGCAGCAGGGCTCAATCCGCTGCCTATCGCCGTGGCCAGCCTCAAGGAGGCGGCCTGCCTGGACCAGGTCGAGACCTGGCTGGATGAAGTCCAGGCCGAGGTGGTGCTCAACACCACAGGTTTTGCCTTGTCCAGTCCGGAGCAACCCAACCTGCGCCCGCTGCGCAGAGACATCCCGGTGTTGCAGGCGATCTGCGCCCAGGACAACCAGCCGGCGTGGGAATCCAACGAGCAGGGCCTGGGCGCGCGGGATCTTGCCATGCACATTGTCTTGCCGGAGCTGGACGGTCGCATCATCACGCGCCCCGTCAGCTTCAAAGACCTGGCCTGGCGCAGCGAGCGCAGCCAGTCCGACGTGGTCTGCTATCGCGCTCACGCCGAACGCATGGATTTCGTCGCCGAGCTGGCGCGTCGCTGGGTGGAGCTGGCGCGGCTGCCCAACGCCCAGAAACGCGTGGCGTTGGTGCTGGCCAACTATCCGACCCGCGACGGGCGCATCGGCAACGGCGTGGGCCTGGACACACCCGGCGCAGCGCTGAACATTCTCCGGGCGCTGCAAGGGCAGGGGTACCCAGTGCAGGGCCTGCCTGACAGCGGTACCGCGTTGATCCATCAGCTGTTGGGTGGGGTGACCAATGACCTGGACCATCTGGACCAGCGCCCCTGTGCCCAAAGTCTGAGCCTTGCTGACTATCAGCAGGCTTTCGCCGCGCTGCCCGAGGCCAACCAGCGTGCGGTACTGGAGCGATGGGGGGCGCCTGAACAGGATCCTATGTTCCGCAGCGGTCGGATGATGATCGCCGGCCTGCGCTATGGCCTGACCTTCGTCGGCATCCAGCCGGCCCGGGGCTACCAGCTGGACCCCAGCGCGGTGTATCACGACCCGGACCTGGTGCCGCCTCATGGGTACCTGGCGTTCCACTTCTGGCTGCGCAACGGCTTTGCCGCCGATGCGGTGGTCCACGTGGGCAAGCACGGCAACCTCGAGTGGCTGCCGGGCAAAGGTGTCGGGCTGTCTGCGCAATGCTGGCCAGATGCGCTGCTCGGGCCGCTCCCCAACATCTACCCCTTCATCGTCAACGACCCGGGCGAGGGCGCCCAGGCCAAACGGCGCACGCAGGCGGTGATCATCGACCACCTGATGCCGCCATTGACGCGCGCCGAGACCTACGGCCCGCTGCGTCACCTGGAGCGCCTGGCCGACGAGTATTACGAAGCGCAGCTGCTCGACCCGCGCCGGGCACGCGAGCTGCAGCGCGACATTCTCGAACTGGTCAAGGCCAACCACATCGACCGGGAATTGCAGCTTGAAGGCCAGCTCGAAGACGCGGCCATCTGGTTGCCGCGCCTGGACACCTACCTGTGCGACCTCAAGGAATCGCAGATCCGCGACGGCCTGCATGTGTTCGGCCAATCTCCTGAAGGGCGCCTGCGCAGCGATACGTTGCTGGCGTTGTTGCGTGTGGAGCGCGGTGACGGCAAAGGTGCCAATGCCAGCCTGATCCGTGCGCTGGCCAAAGCCCTGGCGTTGGGCTTCGACCCGCTGGATTGCGAATTCGGCCAGCCTTGGCAGGGGCCGCGCCCAGCGGTGCTGCAGGCGCTCGATACCGCGCCATGGCGCAACCAGGGCGATACCCGCGAGCGCCTGGAACACCTTGCGCTGGACTTGATCGAGCGTGCGCTGGCAGGCCGACTGGCATTGCCTGAAGATGCCGCCTGGCAACCGGTTGCCACGGTCCTGCAGGCGCTGGTCGACACCATCGCCCCGAGCCTGGACGCCTGCGGCGCGGCCGAAACCGACGGCCTGCTGGCCGCACTGGCCGGGCGTTTCGTCCCGGCCGGGCCCAGCGGAGCGCCCAGCCGGGGGCGTCTGGACGTGCTGCCCACCGGGCGTAATTTCTATACGGTGGATGTGCGCAACCTGCCCACCACCACGGCCTGGCGCCTGGGGTTCGCCTCGGCGAACCTGATCCTTGAGCGTCACTTGCAAGACCATGGCGACCACCTGCGTCAGCTGGGGCTGTCGGTCTGGGGCACGGCGACCATGCGCACTGGTGGTGATGACATCGCCCAGGCCATGGCGCTGATGGGTGTGCGGCCGGTGTGGGCCACCGGCAGTCAGCGAGTCGACGATTTCGAGATCCTGCCGCTGAGCCTGCTCGATCGCCCGCGGGTGGACGTCACCTTGCGCGTCTCAGGCTTCTTCCGCGACGCCTTCGGCAACCTCATTCGGCTGTTCGATGCGGCGGTGCAGGCCGTGGCGGCGCTGGACGAGCCTGACGACCTCAACCCCCTGGCTGCGCGGGTGCGAGCCGAACGCGAGGCCTTGCTGGCCGATGGCGTGGACGCCGAGCAGGCGGCGCGCCAGGCCGGCTGGCGTGTCTTCGGCGCCAAGCCCGGCAGCTACGGGGCCGGGGTGCAGAATGCAATCGATGGACGTTTATGGCAGACACGCGGCGACCTGGCCGAGGTCTACCTTAACCATGGCGGCTACGCCTATGGCGGCAGCGACGAAGGCACACCGGCCCGCGCCGCGTTCGCCCGGCGTTTGGGCCAGGTCCAGGCGGTGCTGCAAAATCAGGACAATCACGAGCATGACCTGCTCGATTCCAACGACTACTACCAGTTCCAAGGTGGCATGCTGGCAGCGGCCGAGACCCTGGCCGGCACCGCCCGGGCCAGTTATCACGGCGATCACAGCCAGACCGACCGGCCACGCATCCGCACCCTCAAGGAAGAACTGAACCGGGTGATCCGCGCCCGCGCTCTGAACCCCAAGTGGATCGAGGGGGCCAAGCGCCATGGCTATAAAGGTGCCTTCGAGCTGGCGGCGACGGTCGACAACCTGTTCGCCTTCGACGCCACCACGCACCTGATCGACGATCACCACTACCAGTCGCTGGCCGATGCCTATGTGCTCGACCCTGCGACCCGAGACTTCCTGCAACAGCACAACCCCGAAGCCCTGCGCGACCTGACCGAACGCTTGCTGGAAGCCCAGCAACGCGGCCTCTGGGCGTCGCCAGGGGCCTACCGGGAAGCCCTTGAAGAGCAATTGCTCGATGGCGAGGAACAGGCTTGAAATGAGCGAACCCGTGCAATTCCCCCTGGCGGCCGTAGTCGGCGCCGACGACCTCAAGCTGGCCCTGTGCCTGACCGCCATCGACCCCAAAATCGGCGGTGTGTTGATCGAAGGCCCGCGTGGCATGGCCAAAAGCACCTTGGCGCGCGGGCTGGCGGACCTGTTGGGTACGCCTGGGCAGACACCACCCTTCGTGACCCTGCCCCTAGGCGCCACCGAGGAGCGCCTGGTCGGTACCCTCGACCTGGATGCCGCACTGGGGCAAGGCAAGGCGCAGTTTTCGCCCGGCGTACTGGCCCAAGCCCATGGGGGCGTGCTTTACGTGGATGAGGTCAACCTGCTGCCCGATCCGCTGGTGGACCTGCTGCTGGATGTGGCCGCCAGTGGCACCAACCGCATCGAGCGCGACGGTATTTCCCATCGCCACGATGCTCGATTCGTCCTGATCGGCACCATGAATCCGGAAGAGGGCGAGCTGCGCCCGCAATTGCTCGACCGTTTCGGCCTCAATGTGCTGCTCGAAGGTCTTCCGCCGCCGCAGGCGCGGCAGCAGATCATTCGTCGGCGACTGGCCTTCGACAGTGATCCGCAGGCGTTCTGCGCCCAATGGGCGCAGGCTCAGGCAGACCTGCGCGAAAGCTGCCAGGCCGCACGTCAGCGCCTGGACAGCATCCCGCTGGACGATCGCGCCTTGGCCTGGATCACAGAGGGCTGTTTCAGCGCTGGGGTCGATGGCATGCGCGCCGACCTGGTCTGGTTGCGGGCCGCCCGTGCCCATGCCGCCTGGCGCGGCGGCGATGCGATAGAGGAAGCCGATGTGCAGGCTGTGGCGGAATTCGCCCTGCGCCATCGACGCCGAGAGACGCCCCCGACCAGCGCATCCTCCACCTCACCACCGCCTCAGACCCAAGCTCATTCCGACGCCCAAGGTGGGCAGGGGGATTGGGGCGCGTTGCCCCCACAAACGGTCGCCACCGGGGCACGGCGCGAGGTGCCGAACTGGGCAAAAAAGCCCTGAGCATCCGCAAGCCCGCCGCCCAGGCGGCGGATGCCAAGCCCCAGCCGGGCACCCTGAGCGGCACGGCCCGTGGTCGCGTGCGGATCGGTGGTGCTACGCGTGTGGCGTGGCTTGCGACATTGCTCAAAGGGCGACCACGGCATCGCCATGACCTGTGTTGGCAGCAGCGCCAGGCCCAGGCGCCGGAATTATGGCTGGTGATCGTTGACGCCTCGGCTTCGACCCGGCGCCAGCAGGCGCTGGCACACGCCAAGGGGCTGCTGGTCGAGCTGTTCGATCAGGCCTATCGCCAACGCGCCCGCCTAGCCCTGCTCACCGCCAGTGGCGGCGCGCCGCGTTGGCAGCGCCATGGCCTCAAGGCATCGGCCGCCCTGCGACCCTGGTTGCAAGCGCTCGGGGCGGGGGGCGGTACGCCGTTGATCGCTGCCCTTGAAGAGGCGCAGCACTGGTTGCGGGCACGGGCCAAGCGTTACCCGCAGGAAACACAGCGTTGCTTGGTGCTGACCGATGGTCGCCTGCAACGCTGGAATGCACTGCAACCCATGCCATGCGCGACGGTGCTGGTGGACATTGAGCTGGCGGCGGTGCGCCTGGGGCGTGCGCGGCAACTGGCCGAACAACTGCAGGCCGAATATCGGCATATCCAGCAGTTCAGGGAGTTGAATTGATTAACGTTGAAAGTCGAAGTTGCGACGATATGTCGCAATGACAAAAGTTGCCGGAAGGGCAAAAAGAAAGTTGCACAAGTGCGTGGCTTGGCACGCACTTGCGAGGGCGCCGATATTATTTCGGCATCGACCAGGGTTGCAGGTCGTAACCTTTTTCGCAAAGTTCGGCGCGCACCTCCTCGATCAAGCTGGCCCATTGCGCAGGGTCGGAATAGATACGCGAGGAGACTTGCTTGCTGCCGATACGCGTGTTGGTCCGGTCGATCACTGCCAGGCTCAGCTCACCAGTACCGTTGGGTGCATCCCAGGCTACGCACTGGAAAGGTTCGAAGGCGTGGTCGGCGATCAGCAGTGCTTCGTTGACACGGAGCGGGGCGTTCATGGTTCGGTCTCTCTATGGTCCCAAACAGCGAAAAGATGTCCGCGTTGCTTCATGTTCAAGGAGGCGCAGCGCGGGGTTATTCGTACTGATGCTCCAAGTCAGGGGTGAAGTCACACGGGCGGCGAATTTTTTTTCAAGTCGGCAAAAGTATGTCTGCAACCTGTGCCGGCTGTGACGCTGGAAACTTTGAAAGATTCCCGAGCGCCCCATCGCCGAATGCAATTGGCGGACAAACGGTACTGGGCCAACTCAGGTTCATTGCTACTGTTAATTCGGACGTTGCAACTTACTGTTTCTACATGAAAAACCAACTATTGGCGTCAAGGAACAGTCATGCTCGAACCGACCACCCAACGCCGTCTGCTGATCGTCGATCCCTGCGACGATTGCCACCGTCTACTACCGGGCTTGCGCAGCGTCGGCTGGGCTGTGCATAGCTGTTCGCTGACCTCGGCGCTTGAGCATCCGTGCGATGTCGGCTTGTTGCGCTTGCAGGCCACGCATTTGCGTCATCCCGATGCCGTCAAGGACCTGATCGCCCGCAGCAATACCGAATGGATCGCCGTGCTCAGCCCCGAGCAACTGCGCATGCAGAACGTCGGTGACTTCGTTTGTGAGTGGTTCTTCGATTTCCACACCTTGCCGTTCGACGTGTCGCGTGTGCAGGTCACGCTCGGGCGCGCCTTCGGCATGGCCCGTTTGCGCGGCAAGGGCACCGTCCGGGTGGATGAACCGACCCATGAACTGTTGGGTGAAAGCCGGCCGATCCGCGAACTGCGCAAGTTACTGGGCAAGCTGGCACCGACCGAGTCGCCGGTGCTGATCCGCGGCGAAAGCGGCACCGGCAAGGAATTGGTGGCGCGTACCCTGCACCGGCAATCCCAGCGCAGCGACAAACCGTTCGTCGCCATCAACTGCGGCGCGATCCCCGAGCACTTGATCCAGTCCGAACTGTTCGGCCATGAAAAGGGCGCGTTCACCGGCGCCCATCAGCGCAAGGTGGGGCGTATCGAGGCCGCCAATGGCGGGACGTTGTTCCTCGACGAAATTGGCGACCTGCCTTTGGAGCTGCAGGCCAACCTGTTGCGCTTTCTGCAGGAAAAACACATCGAGCGGGTCGGCGGCGACCAACCGATCCCTGTGGATGTGCGCGTTCTGGCGGCTACCCACGTTGACTTGGAAAAGGCCATCGTGCAGGGGCGCTTTCGCGAGGACCTCTATTACCGGCTCAATGTCCTGCAAGTGATCACCGCGCCGCTGCGTGACCGCCACGGCGACTTGTCGATGCTGGCCAGCCATTTCGCGCATTTCTACAGCCTGGAGACCGGACGCCGGCCTCGCTCGTTCAGCGACCGCGCCCTGGCGGCCATGGGCCGGCACGACTGGCCGGGCAATGTGCGGGAGCTGGCCAACCGGGTGCGTCGCGGCTTGGTGCTGGCCGAGGGCCGACAGATCGAGGCACAGGACCTGGGGCTGCAGATGATCGAGCAGGACGAGCAGTTACTGGGCACTTTGGAAGACTACAAGCACCGGGCCGAGCGCCAGGCGCTTTCGGATGTGCTCGATCGGCACAGCGACAACCTCAGTGTCGCGGCCAAGGTGCTGGGGATTTCCAGGCCTACGTTCTACCGCTTGCTGCACAAGCATCAGATTCGCTGACGCTCAGGCGTGGGGCACCGCGGGCTGGCCCGTGCCGCCAGCGTACTGCACCTTTAAATGGCCCTGGTCGTCGAGCAGCCAGGCATCCATGACTTCGCGCACCACAGGCCCGGCCACCCGGCCACCGGCTTCGCCGTTCTCGATCATCACCGCCACCACGATACCGGGGTGCTCGGCCGGTGCGAAACCGACGAACAGGGCATTGTCCCGGTGACGTTCGAGGGTCTTGTCGCGGTTGTAGCGCTCGCCCTGACGGATCGCCACCACCTGCGCGGTGCCGCTCTTGCCCGCGATGCGGTACTGGGCCCCGGCTGCCGCAGCGCGGGCGATCCCGCGTGGGTCGTGCATGACCATCTGCATGCCGGTGTTGACTTGGTCCCAGGCGTGCTTGTCGTGCAGCACGATGTCCGGCATCGGGTGCGGGTCCACGGGCGCCTGGCCTCCTACACTCAGCGCCAGGTGCGGACGATGCCACACGCCTTTGCTGGCCAGCAGGCTGGTGGCCTGTGCCAGTTGCAGTGGGGTGACCTGCATGTAGCCCTGGCCGATCCCGAGGATCAAGGTCTCGCCAGGGAACCAGGCCTGGCGGCGGGTGGCGCGCTTCCAGGCCGGGGAGGGCATCAGGCCCGGTGCCTCCTCGAACATGTCCAGGGAGACCTTTTGGCCCAGCCCGAACTCGGCCATGTAGTCATGCAGGCGCTCGATGCCCAGCTTGTGTGCCAGGTCGTAAAAGTAGGTGTCGTTGGACCGCATGATCGCGCTGTACATGTCCACCCAGCCATCGCCGCTGCGGTTCCAGTTGCGGTACTTGTGGTCGTAGTTGGGCAGCGTGTAGTAACCCGGGTCGAAGACGCGGCTGGCGGGGGTGATCACGCCACTGTCCAGACCGGCGATGGCCACTTCCGGCTTGACCGTCGAGCCTGGCGCATACAGGCCGCGCAGCACACGGTTGAACAGTGGTCGATCGATCGAGTCGCGCAAGGCGGCGTACTGCTTGAAGCTGATGCCCTTGACGAACAGGTTGGGGTCGAACGCCGGATTGCTCACCATCGCCAGCACATCGCCCGTGGCCGGGTCCAGCGCCACCACTGCGCCACGACGCTCGCCGAGCGCTTTTTCGGCCGCTTGCTGCAGATGGGCGTCCAAGGTCAGGACCAAGTCCTTGCCCGGTATCGGGTCCTGGTGGCGCAGCACCCGCATGACCCGGCCCTGGGCGTTGGTCTCGACTTCTTCATAGCCCACGTGGCCATGGAGCTGGTCTTCGTAGAAGCGCTCAATGCCGGTCTTGCCGATTGACTGGGTGCCGCGGTACTCGGTGTTGTCGAGGGTCTTGGCTTCTTTTTCGTTGATACGCCCGACATAACCCACCGAGTGGGCGAAGTGCTCGCCCAACGGGTACTCACGGATGAACTGCGCCTCCACGTCCAGGCCCGGCAGGCGGAACTGATTGACCGCGATCAGCGCGATCTGCTCTTCGGACAGGCCGAACATCAGCGTCACCGGCTCGAACGGTTTGCGGCCCCGGCGCAGGTCCTTGTCGAATTGCTTGCGCTCGTCCTCGCCCAGGCCCAGCACCTGGGCCAGGGTATCGAGCACCTGGGCGCTGTCGCCTGCGCGCTCGCGAGTCATGGTCAGGTTGAAGCTGGGTTTGTTGTCAGCCAGCACCACGCCGTTGCGGTCGTAGATCAACCCGCGCTCCGGCGGGATGGGCAGCACGTGCACGCGGTTGTTTTCCGACACTGCGGTTTGCTGGTCGTGTTGCAGCACCTGCAACACATACAGCCGGCCCACCAGCACCACCACCAGGCTCATCACCAGCGTCGCACAGGCCAGCAGCCTGCGATTGACCAGGTGTTTTTCCTTTTCGTGGTCCTTCAAGGGAATCGGTTGGGGCATCGGAAGCTCTGGTGATCGGGAGAGGGCTGCGCGAGGGCGGGCGATGCTACGCAACGGGGGAAGGAGGCTCAAGACACCCTCTGGCAGCGAGCCGCTGCGAAACCGCTGATCTGCCCGGTGGCAGGCGCCTGCGCGAAACATGAAGATTCGTTCACATGACCAGAGGCGGCCCCTGCGAACGCGTGTGGACCCTCACAGCGGCGACTTGAGAGGTCGTTGCCCGTGCCGGTAAACCAGGGCTGTAGGGTGGGCGACAAAGTTTGCGATGGGCTGCACGGAAGCGCCTGAACGCGTTCGGACGATATACTCGGCGCTCTTCACATCGCGCTAGGAAATGCCCATGGAGCAGGTGCTGCTCATTGTCGACGTCCAGTCCACGTTCAACCCGCCGGAATGGCTCATCGATCGCATCCGACATTTGTCAGCGAAGATTCCCACTGTCGCGTCCATCGAGCTGCATGACGAGCAGGTCACGCCGTTTCACCGTCAGCTCGGCTGGCACCCGGCGGCCGAAGACGAGAACCTGATCGAGGCCGATGAAGTCTTCATCAAGCATGGCTATGGGCAAACGCCCGCAACGATCGAATACCTCAAGCGCCTGGGCGTCGACCGGGTCCTGGTCTGCGGCTTGCAGACAGAAACCTGCGTGCTGGCTGCGGGCTTCGCGCTGTTCGATGCAGGGCTGAGCCCGACGCTGATCACCGACTTGACCGTAGGCTCGACCCTGGACCGGTCTGGCCAACTGGGCATCGACCTGTGGAAGCACCACTTCGGCCAAGTGACTACCGCAGCTGAGGTCATTGCAGGTCTCTCGGCGCTGCACGAAGGTATCCACGCGCGCCCTCACTGCGTTGAAAGGATTGTTCATTTACCTTCGTGCGGACACATTCCAGACACCAAGATCCGCCTGGCCCATCGTCCGCCTGAGGATTAAAGTGAGCTTCAAGGTCCATCCATCACAAGGTGCTTCATGAAAATTGGCGAGTTGGCGAAGATCACCGGCCTGGCGCCATCGCGCATTCGTTTCTATGAGGCGAGTGGGTTGATCCACGCCGTCGAGCGCAAGGCCAACGGTTACCGTGACTACGACACTGACGCCGTCTGGGTGCTGGAGATGATCACCAGCGCCCAGGCAGCGGGTTTCACCTTGGAGCAGATCCGCCATCTGATGCCCGTCAACGCCAACGGCTGGCGCCATGATGAACTGCTCGACGGGCTCAAGCGCAAGGTCGAGGAAATCGAGGCGCTGCAACAACAGTTGGCGCGCAACAAGGCGCAACTGCTGCTGGTGATCGATGGCGTCCAGAGCAAGCCCGAAGGCATGGCCTGCGCGGACAACACACAGCGCGTACTCAACCAGTTGCGTGAGGACATGGCCGCCAACAAGTCTGACATCGAGCGCTAATCGACTTCGTCCTCCATCTGGGTATTGACCTTAAAGTTGGCTTTAAGGATATCGTCGCTGGCACCGTCCAATGAGGTGCCGCTATGAACGCCTTCACCCCCCTCGTACTGCCTAACGGCTCCACCCTCGCAAACCGGATCGCCAAGGCGGCCATGGAAGAAAACATGGCCGATGCCGACCACGCGCCATCTGCTCGATTGATGCGCCTGTACCAGGCGTGGGCGGAGGGTGGCGCAGGCCTGCTCATCAGCGGCAATGTGATGGTCGATTCCCGCGCCATGACGGGCCCCGGTGGTGTCGTTCTGGAAGATGAACTGCACCTGGAGCGGTTCCGGCAGTGGGCGCGCATCGGGCAGGCGCAGGGGGCGCAGTTCTGGCTGCAGATCAACCACCCCGGCCGCCAGATGCCGGCCAACCTTGGTCAGGCGACCTGGGCGCCTTCGGCCGTGGCGCTGGAACTGGGCACGATGTCCCGGCATTTCAGCAAGCCCCAGGCCATGACGACGCAGGTCATCGAGGACATCATCCGGCGTTTTGCCCGAAGCGCGCAGTTGGCAGAGCAGGCGGGCTTTACCGGCGTGCAGATTCACGCCGCCCATGGCTACCTGCTCAGCCAGTTCCTTTCGCCGTTGACCAACCAGCGTACCGACCAATGGGGCGGCGCCCTCGAGAACCGCGCGCGCCTGTTGCTGGAGATCGTCAAGGCTGTGCGGGCTGCGGTGTCGCCAGGCTTTGCCGTCGCGGTAAAGCTCAATTCGGCTGACTTCCAGCGCGGCGGCTTCAGTGCCGACGATGCCAAAGAGGTCGTGGGCCTGCTCAACCCACTGGGCATCGATCTTGTCGAGCTTTCCGGCGGTAGCTATGAAGCCCCAGCCATGCAAGGCCAGGCGCGGGATGGCCGCACATTGGCGCGGGAGGCCTACTTTTTGGAATTCGCCCGCGAGATTCGCGAAGTGGCGAGGATGCCGGTCATGGTGACCGGCGGTATCCGCCGGCTGCCGGTTGCAGAACAGGTGATCGACAGTGGCGTCGACATGGTCGGCATCGGCACGGCGCTGGCGATCGACCCTGCCTTGCCGCGTGATTGGCAGGCGGGGCAGCTCAGCGCCCCGCAACTGCCGGCGATCACCTGGAAGAACAAAGCGCTTGCCTCGTTGGCCAACATGGCGGTGGTCAAGTATCAGTTGAACAAGCTTGCTCGGGGCAAGGCGACTGATCCTGCGGTGGCGCCGGGTTGGGCGTTGCTCGTGCAGCAACTGGCCAATGCCCTGCGCGCTCGCCAGTACCGGCGCAGGATGGCGAGCCGGTGAGTGTGGGCAGCCGGGTCATTTAAGCGCCGGCTGCATGGCGGCGTGGGCGTCCCCGTGTTAGCCCCCGGTGACCGGCGGGAAGAACGCCACGTCGTCGCCATCGTGCAACGGCTCATCCAGGTCACAGAGCGCCTCGTTGCGCGCGCACATCAGGCCAGAATGCCCCAGCGTCGTGGTCCAGGGTTCACCGCGCTCGGCCAGCCGGTCCCGCAGATCGCGCAGGCTGGCCAGCGCGGGTGTCCAAGGCAGCGATTCGCTGTCAATGCCCAACTGCTCCCTAAAGCGTGCGAAGTACTGAAGCCGGATCACGGCAGCGCCTCCAGACGATAGGTACCGGAACGTCCGCCGGATTTCCTGAGCAGGCGCACCCAGTCGATCTGCATGCTGCGATCGACGGCCTTGCACATGTCATAAAGGGTCAGCGCCGCGACACTCGCTGCGGTCAAGGCCTCCATTTCCACGCCGGTGACGCCCTTGAGGCTGCAGGTGGCGATGATGCGCACCGAGTCCGGGTTGACCGCCTTGATCTCCACGCTGACCGCCGTCAACAGCAACGGATGGCACAGCGGGATCAGCTCGTGGGTACGCTTGGCGGCCATGATGCCGGCGATGCGCGACACCGCGAAGACATCGCCCTTGGGGTGACCTGCGGTGACGATCAGGTTGAGGGTTTCAGGCTTCATCCGCACCCAGGCTTCGGCGGTGGCCTGGCGGTGCGTTTCGGATTTGTCGGTGACATCGACCATCTGGGCGTTGCCGCGCGTGTCCAGGTGGGTCAACGAGGAAGGCGAGTCGACGGTGGGGGGCATTGGGGCTCCGGGGCATGCTGACATGCCGGCTGAGGGCAGGCTCGAGGACGCTGTCTGTCGGGTGGTCAGGCTTTCTGGCCAATGGCCGGGGGCGGGCTCGGCGTGAGCAAGTCCCGGGCCTGGGCGAAGCATTTTTCCGCCAGCGCCGAGCGTGGCTCGTTGCGGCGCAGCAGCAGGCCGACCGGTGCATGGATGTTGGCGCTGGCGATGGGGATGATGCGGATATGTTCACTCAGCTCCTCCAGCCCATCGTCGAGCGGCATGATGGCGCAGCACAGCCCGGCGCAGACGGCCTGGATCAACTGATAGGTCGAATCGCTTTCAAGCACGGGGGTTGGGTGCAGGCCGCGGCTGCGCAAGCTCAAATCCAGCGATTGGCGGTAGTGCATGCCTTGGGAGAGCAAGCCAAGCGGTAACCCGGCGAGCGTTTCCCAAGGTAATTCGGGCCCGTCGAAGCGAAAATGCCGGGTGTCGTACAGCAAGCCCATGCGGGTGGCGCCCAGCTCGATGATCTCGAAATAGCTGCTGTTGACCCGATCGAGGTAGCAGATGCCCAGGTCAAGCTGGTTACGGCTCAGGCCATCGATCACCTGTTCGGAGCTGAGCGATGACAGCTGGACGGTGAGTTCGGTGTACTGCGCGAGCAGCGGCTTGAGCAACTGCATGGCATTGAAGCTCGACAGCGGCACCATGCCGATGCGCAGGCTACCGACGATCTGTCCACGGCAATTGGCGGCTTCGCTCTGCAGGCCGTCATAGGCGGCTAACAGGGTGCGCGTCCAGGCCAGAATCCGTTCGCCCGCCTCGGTGAACCCTTCGAATCGCTGGCTACGAGTCACCAGCACCAAGCCCAGCTCGTCCTCCAGGTTGCGCAGGCGCATCGAGAGGGTCGGCTGGGTGATATGGCACAGCGCAGCGGCCTGGCCAAAGTGCCGGGTCTGATCCAGCGCAATTAGAAATTTAAGTTGTTTGATATCCATCGCTCGCCCTGCAAACACATGAGTCGTATCGGAGGTGTGTTGCATTGAACCGATCGTTTACATGTTGACGCTGGCAGTCAGTGTATTGAAATGGGTCGAAACCCTGTGGCGGCGAAAAGTAAAATGAAATAACAAGAGTGTCCAATGGGAATTTACGAACACCTGATAGATCCTGCTGATCAGCAGACGATGATAGGCGATATCGATAATGCAGTATGAATTATTGATTGGACGAACAGGGGCGGGCGCTCTAGTTTCTCACGAATGACGGCCCCTGTTTAGTTAGAGTGTTCACGATGAATTCAAAACCCACTGCGCAATTTATTCCTCTGAATGTCGCCGTGTTGACAGTCAGCGATACCCGGACGTTCGAAACCGATACATCCGGCGAGTTGCTGGCCTCGCGCGCGGTGGAAATGGGGCATCGATTGGTGGCTCGAACCTTGCTCAAGGATGACCTCTATCGGATTCGAGCCCAGGTCGCAGGCTGGATCGCTGACGATCAGGTGCAGGTGGTATTGATCACCGGCGGCACCGGCTTCACCGGGCGTGACAGTACCCCAGAGGCGGTGACTTGTCTGCTGGACAAGCACATCGAAGGCTTTGGCGAGCTGTTCAGAGCCCTGTCGATCCTGGATATCGGCACCTCGACGGTGCAGAGCCGCGCGCTGGCAGGGCTGGCCAACGGCACGCTGGTGTGTTGCCTGCCGGGCTCCACCGGGGCCTGCCGTACGGCCTGGGAGGGGATTTTGGTGGAGCAGCTGGATTCGCGGCATCGGCCGTGCAATTTCGTGCCGCACCTAAAGGTCGCCGAGCGTTGCGGCTCGCGGCAGTGAGCCCGAGCCTGCAAGGGCGGATTACCCGCAAAAGCGAATGGGCTCGCAACGAAACTTAATTAATGGCCTCTTTAACTGATGCAACGCTCTCGAGCGTGTGATTGTTTTTTATTAATACGTGATCAATAGCGTCGATCACACCCGGAAAGTTCGCGGGGATAAAGCCCTGGCGGCAGTGATAGATAAACCTGATCATGTCGTCATTACTTTTGATTTGACGGAGGGTGGCGGCAAAAATAGTCTGCTGCTGTCAAAGTTTGAAGTGTGTTTTTCAACTTCTGTACGTGAGTTGAACGTGAGCGCTTCAATTCGATCTCCCGCCGAGTATCAATCAAAGGGTAGCCCGATGAGCGAAGAAGAACATATCAGAAGTTACAACGGCCCGGCCGCCGGTTGGGGCGCGCTCAAGAGCGTGACCAAGGCCTGGCTGGGCAGCGAGAATGCCTTCAAGAACCTGCGCATGATGCTCAAGACCAACCAGAACAGCGGCTTTGACTGCCCCGGTTGTGCCTGGGGCGAATCGCCGGGAAGCGACATGGTCAAGTTCTGCGAGAACGGCGCCAAGGCGGTCAACTGGGAGGCCACCGGCCGTTCGGTGGACCCGGCCTTCTTCGCCAAGTACAGCGTCAGTGCCCTGGCCGAGCAGAGCGACTATTGGCTTGAATACCAGGGCCGACTGACCCACCCGATGCGCTACGACGCGGCCACCGACCATTACGTGGAAACCTCCTGGGACGACGCCTTCGCGCTCATCGCACAGCACCTGCAGGCGCTCGAGTCGCCCAACCAGGCCGAGTTCTATACCTCTGGGCGGGCCAGCAACGAAGCGGCGTTCCTGTACCAGCTGTTCGTGCGGGCCTTCGGTACCAACAACTTCCCGGACTGCTCGAACATGTGCCACGAAGCCAGTGGCGTGGGCATGGGCGAATCCCTCGGCGTGGGCAAGGGCACTGTGGTGTTCGATGACCTGGAGGAAGCCGACGCGATCTTCGTCATCGGCCAGAACCCCGGCACCAACCACCCGCGCATGCTCGAACCGCTGCGCGAGGCGGTCAAGCGCGGTGCCCAGGTGGTGTGCTTCAACCCGCTCAAGGAGCGTGGCCTGGAGCGCTTCCAGCATCCGCAGCACCCCTTCGAAATGCTCAGCAACGGCTCGGAGCCGACCAACACTGCGTACTTCCGCCCGGCGTTGGGCGGCGACATGGCGG
>NZ_VSJH01000011.1:0-1153 GCF_008124495.1 Pseudomonas sp. CK-NBRI-02
GCATGCCAAACATTGAAATAGTCTTGTCCGGAGACTGCTTTGCCAATCCGGGGTGTGGGCGAGCTCAAAGTCAAACTTTGATCTTGCCCAATGTGGCATAGCCGAAAGCAGATCATTGGACTGGCCACGGACAGGAACGTCAAGTGATACCTGGATTAACGCTGGCGCAGCCGTTTGGCATGTTAACAACTTGCCGGCAGGTCATTCGATCGGTGGGCGTGTGGACTCATCTAGCTTCCAGTGCGTGCCTTATCTCTGGGCGAGCAGCATGTATGCACTCTGCTGCCCAAAATAGTTAACGCATATTATTGTTATTGGAGATTCAAGCAATGCTCATCGCTATCAAGGGTTGTGTTCGGGCTTTGTGTAAGTTCTTCGGGCACAAGACAGTAGAAGTAGACAGGCAATTCGAGGGCGAGATAGTCAAGGTTTCGTATATCTGCACACGGTGCTCAAAGCGATTAGATGACTCCTATGAGTACCAGTAGCATCCTACTACCCTCTGATTTGAGTCTAACACACCGTCCCAGTAGCAAATTGCAATCCAATAGACCGGAAATACTGCATTTCCCGCGCTATGAGCATCGATGCCAATATCGAATCCAGCTCGTGAAACGTTTCCGATATGAATACTGAGATTGCCAGTTATAGAGCCTACGTCCCGCTGCTTCGTAGCTTTCACACTTACAGGAAAGCTCTTACAAGTCCTAGAAAACGCTGCGTGTGTCCAAACGGCGCCTGCGGATGAAGTTTCAACCGCAGCACGCCCCCAGAGCAATGTGACGCCACTAGGCAGGATTGTATGCCCGATAGCACTCAGGTTCGCATTATCCAGCCCGCCGCTTTCCTTCTACACCCCGGGCAATTAGATCTTTAAACAGAAATAAATAAACTGCAGGCCGCCCGCATTACCCTCTGCAAAGGATCTACGAGTATATCCAGTAGGGCATCCCGCCCCGACTGACTTACCTTGGCATGGGTAGCTGCCAGTGCCGGAGTAAAATCCACACATTGAACCAGGTGGTAATGATGCCCCACTGATTTTCCACACCCCGGATTGGCAAAGCAGTCTCCGGACAAGACTATTTCAATGTTTGGCATGCCATGTGGTAACTGTCGAGGCTTTTATCGTTAATGAGCCCGATGAGGACTG
>NZ_VSJH01000012.1:0-94109 GCF_008124495.1 Pseudomonas sp. CK-NBRI-02
ATCGGCCACGTTGACCACGGTAAGACCACTCTGACTGCAGCTCTGACCCGCGTCTGCTCCGAAGTCTTCGGTTCGGCCGTCGTTGAGTTCGACAAGATCGACTCGGCGCCAGAAGAAAAAGCACGCGGTATCACCATCAACACCGCTCACGTCGAGTACAACTCGAACATTCGTCACTACGCTCACGTTGACTGCCCAGGTCACGCTGACTACGTGAAGAACATGATCACCGGTGCTGCCCAGATGGACGGCGCGATCCTGGTTTGCTCGGCCGCCGATGGTCCGATGCCACAAACCCGTGAGCACATCCTGCTGTCCCGTCAGGTTGGCGTTCCGTACATCGTGGTCTTCCTGAACAAGGCTGACCTGGTAGACGACGCTGAGCTGCTGGAACTGGTCGAGATGGAAGTTCGCGACCTGCTGTCCACCTACGACTTCCCAGGCGACGACACTCCGATCATCATCGGTTCGGCTCGTATGGCTCTGGAAGGCAAAGACGACAACGAAATGGGTACCAGCGCTGTTAAGAAGCTGGTTGAGACTCTGGATGCCTACATCCCTGAGCCAGTTCGTGCCGTTGACCAGCCGTTCCTGATGCCGATCGAAGACGTCTTCTCGATCTCGGGTCGTGGTACCGTTGTTACCGGTCGTATCGAGCGTGGTATCGTCCGCGTTCAGGACGCCCTGGAAATCGTTGGTCTGCGTCCAACCACCACCACCACCTGCACCGGCGTTGAGATGTTCCGCAAGCTGCTGGACGAAGGTCGTGCTGGCGAGAACTGCGGCGTCCTGCTGCGCGGCACCAAGCGTGACGAAGTTGAGCGTGGCCAGGTTCTGGTCAAGCCAGGTTCGGTCAAGCCGCACACCAAGTTCACTGCAGAAGTCTACGTCCTGTCGAAGGAAGAAGGCGGTCGTCACACTCCGTTCTTCAAAGGCTACCGTCCTCAGTTCTACTTCCGTACCACTGACGTGACCGGTAACTGCGAACTGCCGGAAGGCGTTGAAATGGTAATGCCAGGTGACAACATTCAGATGACTGTTACCCTGATCAAGACCATCGCAATGGAAGACGGTCTGCGCTTCGCTATCCGTGAAGGCGGTCGTACCGTCGGCGCCGGCGTCGTAGCAAAAATTATTGAATAAGTAGTTGATTTCTCATGATCAGGCCGGCATAATGGCCGGCCTGATACAGCGTTAAAGGTCAGTAGCTCAATTGGCAGAGCGACGGTCTCCAAAACCGTAGGTTGGGGGTTCGATTCCCTCCTGACCTGCCATTCACCTCGGTGTGATGGCTTTCTTCTCACAGGATCCTCCTCGATGACTCCCAAAACTGAAGCCCAAGAATCGCGTTTTGATCTGTTCAAGTGGCTGGCTGTTGTTGTATTGGTAGTCGTTGGTGTTGTGGGTAATCAGTATTACTCCGCAGCTCCAATCCTGTATCGCGTCCTTGCGCTTCTTGCTCTGGCTGCCGTTGCGGGCTTTGTCGCCTTGCAGACTGCGAAGGGTAAGTCGTTCTTTGCGCTGGCGAAGGAAGCTCGTACCGAGATTCGTAAAGTCGTGTGGCCGACCCGCCAGGAAACCACTCAGACCACGCTCATTGTTGTGGTTGTCGTGTTGGTTATGGCGTTGCTGCTGTGGGGGCTCGATTCCCTGCTCGGCTGGGCGGTCTCCTTGATTGTTGGCTAAGGGTGTCCCGTGGCTAAGCGTTGGTACGTCGTGCATGCTTACTCGGGTTACGAGAAGCATGTGATGCGCTCCCTGATCGAGCGCGTCAAGCTGGCTGGCATGGAAGACGAGTTCGGCGAGATCCTGGTCCCGACCGAAGAAGTTGTTGAAATGCGCAATGGCCAGAAGCGCAAGAGCGAGCGCAAATTCTTCCCTGGCTATGTGCTGGTCCAGATGGAAATGAACGAAGGGACTTGGCACCTCGTCAAGGACACCCCTCGTGTCATGGGTTTCATTGGTGGTACCGCAGACAAGCCTGCGCCGATCACCGATAAAGAAGCTGAAGCTATCCTGCGTCGCGTTGCCGATGGTAGTGACAAGCCTAAGCCCAAGACGCTGTTCGAGCCGGGTGAAGTGGTTCGAGTCATTGATGGTCCGTTTGCTGACTTCAATGGCAGTGTCGAAGAAGTTAACTACGAAAAGAGCAGGCTGCAGGTTGCAGTGCTCATTTTCGGTCGCTCTACTCCGGTAGAGCTCGAGTTCAGCCAGGTCGAGAAGGTCTAGGCGAACGACGCATCCCATACCCCGCAGCCCTATGTGCTGCGGGGTTTTGTCGTCACTGGGATAAAACGCAAGTCATACGGGGAGCCATCTGGCGTTCGTACCCGATTTTGGAGTAGCTCATGGCTAAGAAGATTCAGGCTTACATCAAGCTGCAAGTTAAGGCCGGCCAGGCCAACCCAAGCCCACCCGTTGGTCCAGCACTGGGTCAACACGGTGTTAACATCATGGAATTCTGCAAGGCCTTCAACGCCCGTACTCAGGGTCAAGAGCCAGGTCTGCCGACTCCAGTGATCATCACTGTCTACAGTGACCGTAGCTTCACCTTCGAAACCAAGAGCACCCCTGCCTCGGTTCTGCTGAAGAAAGCTGCTGGCCTGAGCAGTGGTTCGGCTCGCCCGAACACCGTCAAGGTTGGTACCGTTACCCGTGCTCAGCTGGAAGAGATCGCCAAGACCAAGCAGGCTGATCTGACTGCCGCTGACCTGGATGCAGCTGTGCGCACCATCGCCGGCTCTGCCCGCAGCATGGGCCTGAACGTGGAGGGTGTGTAATGGCTAAGCTGACTAAGCGCCAAAAGGCTATCGCCGAGAAAATCGAAGCAGGCAAGGCCTACAACTTCGAAGAGGCCGCGACTCTGCTGGCTTCGCTGCCGGCCGCCAAATTCGTCGAGTCCTATGACATCGCCGTCAACCTCGGTGTTGACCCGCGTAAATCCGACCAGGTCGTTCGCAGCGCTACCGTGCTGCCGCATGGCACTGGCAAGACCGTTCGCGTTGCCGTCTTCACCCAGGGCCCAGCTGCTGAAGCTGCTCTGGCTGCCGGCGCTGACCGCGTAGGTATGGACGATCTGGCTGCCGAAATGAAAGGCGGCGACCTGAACTATGACGTCGTAATCGCATCGCCTGATGCCATGCGCGTTGTGGGTCAGCTGGGTCAGGTCCTGGGTCCTCGCGGCCTGATGCCGAACCCGAAAGTGGGTACTGTAACTCCAGACGTAGCCGGCGCCGTCAAGAATGCCAAGGCTGGTCAGGTTCGCTACCGTACCGACAAGAACGGTATCATCCATACCTCCGTTGGCAAGGTCGGCTTCGAAGCTGGCAAGCTGAAGGAAAACGTTGAAGCCCTGATCGCCGATCTGAAGCGTATCAAGCCGGCTTCCTCGAAAGGTATCTACGTCAAGCGCGTCACCCTGAGCACCACCATGGGCCCAGGTCTGATCATCGATCAGAGCTCGCTGAACGTGTAA
Organism: Pseudomonas sp. CK-NBRI-02; assembly: GCF_008124495.1. NCBI lineage: Bacteria > Pseudomonadati > Pseudomonadota > Gammaproteobacteria > Pseudomonadales > Pseudomonadaceae > Pseudomonas > Pseudomonas sp. CK-NBRI-02. The sequence goes on from NZ_VSJH01000012.1 coordinate 3,476, forward strand.
TGCTCGGCCGGTGCGGCCCTGTCCGCACCGGCTGCTGAAAATTGGGGTCCCTGCCTGGCGGGGGCTATCCAAGACCGTAGGCGGCGCAAGCCTTAAACCACAAGCCTACGCAGATGGTGCTCCCGATTCGTTACCGAATCAGACACCAAAACGACATCCGGCCTCGGCTGGATGAAACGGTAGAAACCAGGAGTAAACCCGTGGCAATTAAACTCGAAGACAAGAAGGCCATCGTCGCTGAAGTCAACGAGGCTGCCAAAGTCGCTCTGTCCGCTGTCGTGGCTGATGCCCGTGGTGTGACTGTAGGCGCAATGACCGGACTCCGTAAAGAGGCCCGCGAAGCTGGCGTTTACGTACGTGTCGTACGTAACACCCTGCTCAAGCGCGCTGTTGAAGGCACCGAGTACTCGATCCTCAACGACGCGTTCAAAGGCCCGACCCTGATCGCCTTCTCCAATGAACATCCGGGCGCTGCTGCTCGTCTGTTCAAAGAGTTCGCCAAGGGTCAGGACAAGTTCGAGATCAAGGCAGCTGCGTTCGACGGCAAGTTCCTTGCCGCTAACCAGATCGACGTGCTGGCAACTCTGCCAACTCGCGACGAGGCTATCGCACAGCTGATGAGCGTAATCCAAGGTGCAACCAGCAAGCTGGCTCGTACCCTGGCTGCTCTGCGCGACCAGAAAGAAGCTGCTGCTGCCTAAGGCCGCGTAGCTTATTTCGAAATCAAACGTTTAATTTGATGGCCGCGTAGGCTGTCACCCCAATACAGGAATTCATAGTCATGTCTCTGACTAACGAGCAAATCATCGAAGCGATCGGCCAGAAAACCGTTCTGGAAATTGTTGAACTGATCAAAGCGATGGAAGAAACCTTCGGCGTTACCGCTGCTGCCGCCGTTGCTGCTGCCCCTGCTGGTGGCGCTGCTGCCGCTGCTGAAGAGCAGACCGAGTTCAACGTCGTTCTGGCCGAAGCTGGCGACAAGAAGGTCAACGTGATCAAGGCAGTTCGTGAACTGACCGGTCTGGGCCTGAAAGAAGCCAAAGAGAAAGTAGACGGCGCTCCTGCTGTCATCGCTGAAGGCGTTTCGAAAGAAGCCGCTGAAGACGCGAAGAAGAAGCTGGAAGAAGCAGGCGCTAAAGTCGAGCTGAAGTAATTTCGACTTTGCGACTCCAGCCCAAGCGTTGAGCGAAAGGCTGACGGCTGGTGGCTTATGCCACCGGCCTTTTTCCGTTATTGGTGGCCGATCAGGTCGGCCCCGATAACGAGCTGTAAAACACCCAAGAGGGTGTGCAAACCATGGGGTTTGCAGATTTTCTGGCTGCTTCCGCTCGGAAGGAGCCAAACAAGCAGGTGACCAAGCTGGGGAACGCTGATGGCTTACTCATACACTGAGAAAAAACGTATCCGCAAGGACTTTAGCAAGTTGCCGGACGTCATGGATGTGCCTTACCTCCTGGCCATCCAGCTGGATTCGTATCGCGAATTCCTGCAGGCGGGAGCATCCAAGGATCAGTTCCGCGACGTCGGCCTGCACGCGGCCTTCAAATCGGTATTCCCGATCATCAGCTACTCCGGCAATGCTGCCCTGGAGTACGTCGGCTATCGCCTGGGCGAGCCGGCTTTCGATGTGAAGGAATGTGTCCTGCGCGGTGTGACATTCGCTGTTCCGCTGCGTGTGAAGGTGCGCCTGATCATCTTCGACAAGGAATCGTCGAACAAAGCGATCAAGGACATCAAAGAGCAAGAAGTCTACATGGGTGAAATCCCCCTGATGACTGAGAACGGTACCTTCGTTATCAACGGTACCGAGCGTGTAATCGTTTCCCAGCTGCACCGTTCGCCAGGTGTGTTCTTCGACCACGATCGTGGCAAGACCCACAGCTCCGGCAAACTGCTGTACTCCGCCCGTATCATTCCTTACCGCGGTTCCTGGCTGGACTTCGAGTTCGATCCGAAGGACTGCGTGTTCGTTCGTATCGACCGTCGCCGCAAGCTGCCGGCCTCGGTACTGCTGCGAGCGCTGGGCTACAGCACCGAAGAAATCCTCAACACCTTCTACACCACCAACGTGTTCCACGTTTCCGGCGAAAAACTCAGCCTGGAACTGGTGCCTCAGCGTCTGCGTGGTGAAGTCGCGGTCATGGATATCCATGACGGCAGCGGAAAGATCATCGTTGAGCAAGGCCGTCGTATCACCGCGCGCCATATCAACCAGCTCGAAAAAGCCGGCGTCAAGCAGCTGGACGTTCCAATGGAGTACGTCCTGGGCCGCACCACTGCCAAGGCCATCGTGCATCCGGCCACCGGCGAGATCCTTGCCGAATGCAACACCGAGCTGACCACTGAGCTGCTGATCAAGGTCGCCAAGGCTCAGGTTGTACGCATCGAGACGCTGTACACCAACGACATCGATTGCGGTCCGTTCATCTCGGATACTCTGAAGATCGACACCACCAGCAACCAGCTGGAAGCCTTGGTGGAAATCTACCGCATGATGCGTCCAGGTGAGCCGCCAACCAAGGATGCCGCCGAGACCCTGTTCAACAACCTGTTCTTCAGCGCCGAGCGTTACGATCTGTCCGCTGTTGGCCGCATGAAGTTCAACCGCCGTATCGGTCGTACCGAGATCGAAGGTTCGGGCGTGCTGAGCAAGGAAGATATCGTCGACGTCCTCAAGACCTTGGTCGATATCCGTAACGGCAAAGGCATCGTCGACGACATCGACCACCTGGGTAACCGTCGTGTCCGTTGCGTTGGCGAGATGGCCGAGAACCAGTTCCGTGTCGGCCTGGTGCGCGTCGAGCGTGCGGTCAAGGAACGTCTGTCGATGGCGGAAAGCGAAGGCTTGATGCCGCAGGACCTGATCAACGCCAAGCCGGTCGCGGCGGCGGTGAAGGAGTTCTTCGGTTCCAGCCAGCTCTCGCAGTTCATGGACCAGAACAACCCACTCTCCGAGATCACCCACAAGCGCCGTGTCTCCGCGCTCGGCCCAGGTGGTCTGACCCGTGAGCGTGCAGGCTTCGAAGTCCGTGACGTACACCCGACTCACTACGGCCGTGTATGCCCGATCGAGACCCCTGAAGGTCCGAACATCGGTCTGATCAACTCCCTGGCGGCCTATGCCCGCACCAATCAGTACGGCTTCCTGGAAAGCCCGTACCGCGTGGTGAAAGAAGGCGTGGTCACCGACGAAATCGTGTTCCTGTCTGCCATCGAAGAGGCCGATCACGTGATCGCCCAGGCTTCCGCTGCGATGAACGAGCAGAAGCAACTGGTCGATGAGCTGGTCGCCGTACGTCACCTGAACGAATTCACCGTCAAGGCGCCGGAAGACGTCACCCTGATGGACGTTTCGCCGAAGCAGGTTGTTTCCGTCGCTGCCTCGCTGATTCCGTTCCTCGAGCACGACGACGCCAACCGTGCATTGATGGGTTCGAACATGCAGCGTCAGGCTGTTCCGACCCTGCGCGCCGACAAGCCGCTGGTAGGTACTGGCATGGAGCGCAACGTTGCTCGTGACTCCGGCGTCTGCGTCGTTGCTCGTCGCGGTGGTGTGATCGACTCGGTCGACGCCAGCCGTATCGTCGTGCGTGTAGCCGATGACGAAGTAGAAACTGGCGAAGCAGGTGTGGATATCTACAACCTGACCAAGTACACCCGTTCGAACCAGAACACCTGCATCAACCAGCGTCCGCTGGTGAGCAAAGGTGATGTGGTCGCGCGTGGCGACATCATGGCCGACGGCCCGTCCACCGACATGGGTGAGCTGGCGTTGGGTCAGAACATGCGCATCGCGTTCATGGCGTGGAACGGCTTCAACTTCGAAGACTCCATCTGCCTGTCCGAGCGTGTGGTTCAGGAAGACCGCTTCACCACTATCCACATCCAGGAACTGACCTGTGTGGCGCGTGACACCAAGCTTGGCCCAGAGGAAATCACTGCGGACATCCCGAACGTGGGTGAGGCTGCGCTGAACAAGCTGGACGAAGCCGGTATCGTCTATGTGGGTGCTGAAGTCGGCGCAGGCGACATTCTGGTCGGTAAGGTCACTCCGAAAGGCGAGACCCAGCTGACTCCAGAAGAAAAGCTGCTGCGTGCGATCTTCGGTGAGAAGGCCAGCGACGTAAAAGACACCTCCCTGCGCGTGCCGACCGGCACCAAAGGTACTGTCATCGACGTCCAGGTCTTCACCCGTGACGGCGTTGAGCGCGACAGCCGCGCCCTGGCCATCGAGAAGATGCAACTGGACGAGATCCGCAAGGACCTCAACGAAGAGTTCCGCATCGTCGAGGGCGCGACCTTCGAGCGTCTGCGTGCAGCCCTGAACGGCCAGGTGGTCGATGGTGGCGCGGGCCTGAAGAAAGGCACCGTGATCACTGACGACGTACTGAACGGTCTGGAGCACGGCCAGTGGTTCAAGCTGCGCATGGCCGAAGATGCTCTGAACGAGCAGTTGGAAAAGGCTCAGCAGTACATCGTCGATCGCCGTCGTCTGCTGGACGACAAGTTCGAAGACAAGAAGCGCAAGCTGCAGCAGGGCGATGACCTGGCACCGGGCGTGCTGAAGATCGTCAAGGTCTACCTGGCTATCCGTCGCCGCATCCAGCCGGGCGACAAGATGGCAGGCCGTCACGGTAACAAGGGTGTGGTCTCCGTGATCATGCCGGTCGAAGACATGCCGCACGACGCCAACGGTACTCCAGTCGACGTCGTTCTGAACCCGCTGGGTGTACCTTCGCGTATGAACGTCGGTCAGATCCTTGAAACCCACCTGGGCCTCGCGGCCAAGGGCCTGGGCGAGAAGATCGATCGCATGCTCGAAGAGCAGCGCAAAGCCGCTGAGCTGCGCAGCTTCCTGACCGAGGTCTACAACGAGATCGGTGGTCGTCAGGAAAACCTGGACGAGTTCTCGGACGAAGAGATCATCGCTCTGGCCAACAACCTGAAGAAAGGCGTGCCGATGGCTACGCCGGTCTTCGACGGTGCCAAGGAGCGTGAAATCAAGGCCATGCTGAAGCTGGCCGACATGCCTGAGAGCGGCCAGATGGTCCTGTTCGATGGCCGTACCGGCAACAAGTTCGAGCGTCCTGTGACCGTTGGTTACATGTACATGCTCAAGCTGAACCACTTGGTGGACGACAAGATGCACGCGCGTTCCACTGGTTCGTACAGCCTGGTTACCCAGCAGCCGCTGGGTGGTAAGGCGCAGTTCGGTGGTCAGCGTTTCGGGGAGATGGAAGTGTGGGCGCTGGAAGCATACGGCGCGGCATACACCCTGCAAGAAATGCTCACAGTGAAGTCGGACGACGTGAACGGCCGTACCAAGATGTACAAGAACATCGTGGATGGCGATCACCGTATGGAGCCGGGCATGCCCGAGTCCTTCAACGTGTTGATCAAAGAGATCCGTTCGCTCGGTATCGATATCGATCTGGAAACCGAATAACACGTGACGCGAAGGGGAGCGGGGCAGGTATTGCCCGCTTCCTGCTCCGCCAGGAGGAAAGGCCTTGAAAGACCTACTGAATTTGCTGAAAAACCAGGGTCAAGTCGAAGAGTTCGACGCCATCCGCATCGGTCTGGCGTCGCCTGAAATGATCCGTTCGTGGTCGTTCGGTGAAGTTAAGAAGCCGGAAACCATCAACTACCGTACGTTCAAACCTGAGCGTGACGGCCTGTTCTGCGCCAAGATCTTTGGCCCAGTCAAGGATTACGAGTGCCTGTGCGGAAAGTACAAGCGCCTCAAGCATCGCGGCGTCATCTGCGAGAAGTGCGGCGTTGAAGTCGCTCTGGCCAAGGTTCGTCGTGAGCGCATGGCGCACATCGAGCTGGCCTCGCCGGTTGCCCACATCTGGTTCCTGAAGTCGCTGCCGTCCCGTATCGGCCTGCTGATGGACATGACCCTGCGTGACATCGAGCGCGTGCTCTATTTCGAGAGCTACGTCGTTATCGATCCGGGCATGACCACCCTCGAGAAGGGTCAGCTGCTCAACGATGAGCAGTACTTCGAAGCACTGGAAGAGTTCGGTGACGACTTCGACGCCCGTATGGGTGCCGAGGCTGTTCGCGAGCTGCTGCACGCTATCGACCTGGAGCACGAAATTGGTCGCCTGCGCGAAGAGATTCCGCAGACCAACTCGGAAACCAAGATCAAGAAGCTGTCCAAGCGCCTGAAGCTGATGGAAGCTTTCCAGGGCTCGGGCAACCTGCCTGAGTGGATGGTCCTGACCGTTCTGCCGGTTCTGCCGCCGGATCTGCGTCCGCTGGTTCCGCTCGATGGCGGTCGCTTCGCGACTTCCGACCTGAACGACCTGTACCGCCGGGTGATCAACCGTAACAACCGTCTGAAGCGCCTGCTCGATCTGTCGGCGCCGGACATTATCGTGCGCAACGAAAAGCGCATGCTGCAGGAAGCGGTCGACGCCCTGCTGGACAACGGCCGCCGCGGTCGCGCCATCACTGGCTCGAACAAGCGTCCGCTGAAGTCCCTGGCTGACATGATCAAAGGTAAGCAAGGTCGCTTCCGTCAGAACCTGCTCGGTAAGCGCGTGGACTACTCCGGTCGTTCCGTAATTACCGTAGGTCCGACCCTGCGCCTGCACCAGTGCGGTCTGCCGAAGAAGATGGCGCTGGAGCTGTTCAAGCCGTTCATTTTCGGCAAGCTGGAAATGCGCGGTCTGGCGACCACCATCAAAGCTGCCAAGAAGATGGTCGAGCGCGAGCTGCCGGAGGTGTGGGACGTCCTCGCCGAGGTGATCCGCGAACACCCCGTACTGCTCAACCGTGCACCGACCCTTCACCGTCTGGGTATCCAGGCGTTCGAGCCGGTGCTGATCGAAGGCAAGGCTATTCAGCTGCACCCGCTGGTGTGTGCTGCGTACAACGCCGACTTCGACGGTGACCAGATGGCCGTTCACGTGCCGCTGACGCTGGAAGCCCAGCTGGAAGCGCGCGCGCTGATGATGTCGACCAACAACATCCTGTCGCCTGCCAACGGTGAGCCGATCATCGTGCCGTCCCAGGACGTGGTTCTGGGTCTGTACTACATGACCCGTGAAGCCATCAACGCCAAAGGTGAAGGTCGTGTGTTCGCCGACCTGCAGGAAGTCGACCGCGTATTCCGCGCCGGCGAAGCTGCGCTGCACGCCAAGATCAAGGTCCGTATCAACGAGACCGTGAAAGAGCGTGACGGCAGCATCGTCAAGAACACCCGTATCGTCGACACTACCGTCGGCCGTGCGCTGTTGTTCCAGGTAGTGCCAGCCGGTCTGCCGTTCGACGTCGTCAACCAGTCGATGAAGAAAAAGGCGATTTCCAAGCTGATCAACCAGTGCTATCGCGTGGTGGGTCTGAAGGAAACCGTCATCTTTGCCGACCAGCTGATGTACACCGGTTTTGCCTACTCGACCATTTCCGGCGTTTCCATCGGTGTTAACGACTTCGTTATCCCAGATGAGAAGGCGCGCATCATCGGTACCGCTACCGATGAAGTGAAGGAAATCGAGAGCCAGTACGCCTCCGGCCTGGTAACCCAGGGCGAGAAGTACAACAAGGTCATCGACTTGTGGTCCAAGGCGAACGACGAAGTGTCCAAGGCGATGATGGCCAACCTCTCGAAAGAGAAGGTCATCGATCGTGATGGCAACGAAGTCGAGCAAGAGTCCTTCAACTCGATGTACATGATGGCTGACTCCGGTGCGCGGGGTTCCGCTGCCCAGATCCGTCAGTTGGCCGGTATGCGTGGCCTGATGGCCAAGCCGGACGGCTCCATCATCGAGACGCCGATCACCGCGAACTTCCGTGAAGGTCTGAGCGTACTGCAGTACTTCATTTCGACCCACGGTGCTCGTAAAGGTCTGGCGGATACCGCATTGAAGACCGCGAACTCCGGTTACCTGACCCGTCGTCTGGTTGACGTGGCACAGGATCTGGTCGTGACCGAGATCGACTGCGGCACTGATCAGGGTCTGCTGATGACCCCGCACATCGAAGGCGGTGACGTTGTAGAGCCGCTGGGTGAGCGTGTACTGGGTCGTGTCATCGCCCGTGACGTGTTCAAGCCAGGCACCGAGGACGTCATCGTTCCGGCCGGTACCCTGGTCGACGAGAAGTGGGTCGAGTTCATCGAGCTGAACAGCATCGACGAAGTGGTCGTGCGTTCCCCGATCAGCTGCGAAACCCGCTACGGCATCTGCGCCAAGTGCTACGGTCGTGACCTGGCTCGTGGTCACCAGGTGAACATCGGTGAAGCTGTCGGCGTTATCGCTGCCCAGTCGATCGGTGAGCCGGGTACCCAGCTGACCATGCGTACGTTCCACATCGGTGGTGCTGCAAGCCGTACCTCGGCTGCCGACAGCGTCCAGGTGAAGAACGGCGGTATGGTTCGTCTGCACAACCTCAAGCAGGTCGAGCGTGCCGATGGCAACCTGGTTGCCGTTTCGCGTTCCGGCGAGCTGGCCATCGCCGACGAATTCGGTCGCGAGCGTGAGCGCTACAAGCTGCCTTACGGTGCGGTGATTTCGGTCAAGGAAGGTGAGAAGGTCGAAGCTGGCGCCATCGTCGCCAAGTGGGACCCGCACACCCACCCGATCGTTACCGAACTCAAAGGTACCGTGACCTTCGTGGGCATGGAGGAAGGCATCACCATCAAGCGTCAGACCGACGAGCTGACCGGCCTGACCAACATCGAAGTGATGGACGTCAAGGATCGCCCTGCCGCAGGCAAGGAAATCCGTCCAGCGATCAAGATGGTCGACGCTGCTGGCAAGGATCTGTACCTGCCGGGTACCGACGTTCCAGCCCAGTACTTCCTGCCGGCCAACGCCCTCGTCGGTGTGGCTGACGGTGCACAGATCGGTGTAGGTGACGTTATCGCGCGTATTCCGCAAGAAACGTCCAAGACCCGAGACATCACCGGTGGTCTGCCGCGCGTTGCCGATCTGTTCGAAGCGCGTCGTCCGAAAGAAGCCTCGATCTTGGCTGAAGTCAGCGGCACCATCGCGTTCGGTAAGGAAACCAAGGGCAAGCGTCGCTTGGTCATCACGCCGACCGATGGCAGCGAGCCGTACGAAGAGCTGATTCCGAAGTGGCGCCACTTGAACGTCTTCGAAGGCGAACAGGTAAACCGCGGCGAAGTTATCTCCGACGGCCCGAGCGATCCGCACGACATCCTGCGTCTGCTGGGTGTAAGCGCGCTGGCCAAGTACATCGTCAACGAGATTCAGGATGTTTACCGCCTGCAGGGCGTGAAGATCAACGACAAGCACATCGAGACCATCCTGCGTCAGATGCTGCGTAAAGTTGAGATCACCGAATCCGGCGACTCCAGCTTCATCAAGGGCGACCAGATGGAACTGACTCAGGTGCTGGTCGAGAACGAGCGTCTCGCCGCCGAAGATAAGTTCGTCTCGAAGTTCTCGCGTGTACTGCTGGGTATCACCAAGGCCTCGCTGTCGACCGAGTCGTTCATTTCCGCGGCTTCCTTCCAGGAAACCACGCGCGTCCTGACCGAAGCGGCCGTCACCGGCAAGCGCGACTACCTGCGCGGCCTGAAAGAGAACGTGGTCGTGGGTCGTCTGATCCCGGCAGGTACCGGTCTGGCCTACCACAGCGAGCGCAAGCGCCGCCGTGATGCCGACAAGCCGCTGCGTGTAAGTGCCAGTGAGGTGGAAGCCGCACTGACCGAAGCGCTGAACTCCAGCGGTAACTAAGAACAGGGCTAGGCCCCGGTTCATCCTCCACGTCATTGGCGACATGAATTGTTGCCGATGACCGGGCGGGGAGGGCCGGGGCCTCGTCTTGACTGGGTGCAAGATCCTCTTTAGACTTTTGTACCCTTAAATTTGGTGAGGCTCCGTCTCGCCAATTTTTGGCTTTCTTGCAAGACAATAGCGTCGCAAGACAATCAGTGGAGCTAGTAGATGGCAACTATCAACCAGCTGGTACGTCAGCCGCGTAAGCGTACCGTCGAGAAATCCGACGTACCTGCGCTGCAGAACTGCCCGCAGCGTCGTGGCGTGTGCACCCGTGTGTACACCACCACGCCGAAAAAACCTAACTCGGCACTGCGTAAAGTATGCCGTGTGCGTCTGACCAACGGTTTCGAGGTTTCCTCGTACATCGGTGGTGAAGGCCACAACCTGCAAGAGCACAGCGTCGTTCTGATCCGTGGCGGCCGTGTAAAAGACTTGCCAGGTGTTCGTTACCACACCGTTCGCGGCTCTCTGGATACTTCGGGCGTTAAAGGCCGTAACCAGGGTCGTTCGAAGTACGGTACCAAGCGTCCGAAGTAATCGGCCGTTTGCAGACATCCATTTTTTGAGTCGATAAGAGTAAGGTCGGGCAGGGGTCGAAGACCCGCGTCCCGGGCTAACCTGAAGACCGTTTGAGGGCTTATCATGCCAAGACGTCGTGTAGCAGCAAAACGTGAGATCCTGGACGATCCGAAGTACGGATCCCAGATTCTCGCCAAGTTCATGAACCACGTGATGGAAAGCGGCAAGAAGGCCGTAGCCGAGCGCATCGTTTACGGTGCCCTGGATACCGTCAAAGCACGCAAGAACAGCGACCCCCTGGAAATCTTCGAGAAAGCTCTCGACGCCATCGCTCCGCTGGTCGAAGTAAAGTCCCGCCGTGTAGGCGGTGCCACTTACCAGGTTCCGGTTGAAGTTCGTCCGTCCCGTCGTAATGCTCTGGCAATGCGCTGGCTCGTAGACTACGCCCGCAAGCGTGGCGAGAAGTCCATGGCTCTGCGCCTGGCCGGTGAACTGCTGGATGCTGCTGAAGGCAAGGGTGCTGCAGTCAAGAAGCGTGAAGACGTGCACCGTATGGCCGAGGCCAACAAGGCGTTCTCGCACTACCGCTTCTAATTCAAGCATCAATCTTTTTGCGAGGGCTTTATGGCTCGTACTACAGCAATTAACCGCTACCGTAACATCGGTATCTGCGCGCACGTTGACGCGGGCAAGACTACCACTACCGAGCGGATCCTGTTCTACACAGGTCTGAGCCACAAGATGGGCGAGGTGCATGATGGCGCCGCGACCACCGACTGGATGGTGCAGGAGCAGGAGCGCGGTATCACCATTACCTCCGCTGCCGTTACCACCTTCTGGAAAGGCTCCCGTGGTCAGTACGACAACTACCGCGTAAACGTCATCGATACCCCCGGCCACGTTGACTTCACCATTGAAGTTGAGCGTTCGCTGCGCGTACTCGACGGCGCGGTCGTCGTATTCTGCGGTACCTCTGGCGTTGAGCCGCAGTCCGAAACCGTATGGCGTCAGGCCAACAAATACGGCGTTCCACGTGTTGTTTACGTGAACAAGATGGACCGTGCTGGTGCCAACTTCCTGCGCGTTGTCGGCCAGATCAAGAACCGTCTGGGTCACACCCCGGTTCCAATCCAGCTGGCTATCGGTTCGGAAGACAACTTCCAGGGTCAGGTTGACCTGATCAAGATGAAGGCCATCTACTGGAACGATGACGACAAGGGCACCACCTATCGCGAGGAAGAAATTCCTGCCGATATGCTGGAGCTGGCTGAAGAGTGGCGCGCCAATATGGTCGAGTCCGCTGCTGAAGCCAACGAAGAGCTGATGAACAAGTACCTTGAAGAAGGTGACCTGTCTGTCGAAGAGATCAAGGCCGGTCTGCGCGCCCGTACTCTGGCGAGCGAAATCGTTCCTGCCGTCTGCGGCTCCTCGTTCAAGAACAAGGGCGTTCCCCTGGTTCTCGATGCCGTGATCGACTTCCTGCCTGCTCCGACCGAGATTCCTGCGATCAAGGGTATCCACCCTGATCTGGCTGATACGCCGAAGGAAGAGATCACCGAAGAGCAGCAGGACGAGCGTCATGCCGACGACAACGAGCCGTTCTCGGCTCTGGCGTTCAAGATCGCTACCGACCCGTTCGTTGGTACCCTGACCTTCGTTCGCGTCTACTCGGGCGTTCTGACCTCTGGTGACTCGGTCATCAACTCGGTCAAAGGCAAGAAAGAGCGCGTTGGTCGTATGGTGCAGATGCACGCCAACCAGCGTGAAGAGATCAAGGAAGTTCGCGCTGGCGACATCGCGGCCCTGATCGGCATGAAAGACGTTACCACTGGTGAAACCCTGTGCGACGCCGACAAGCCAATCATCCTTGAGCGCATGGACTTCCCTGAGCCTGTAATCTCGCTCTCCGTTGAGCCGAAGACCAAGCAGGATCAGGAGAAGATGGGTATCGCTCTGGGCAAGCTGGCTCAGGAAGACCCGTCGTTCCGCGTCAAGACCGACGAAGAGACTGGTCAGACCATCATCTCCGGTATGGGTGAGCTGCACCTGGACATCATCGTTGACCGCATGAAGCGTGAATTCAACGTTGAAGCCAACATCGGCAAGCCGCAGGTTTCTTACCGCGAGAAGATCACCAAGTCCGGTGTCGAGATCGAAGGCAAGTTCGTTCGTCAGTCCGGTGGCCGTGGTCAGTTCGGTCATTGCTGGATCCGCTTCTCCGAGCCGGACCAGGATGCCAACGGCAACATCACTGAAGGCCTGGTCTTCACCAACGAAGTCGTTGGCGGTGTTGTTCCGAAGGAATACATCCCTGCGATCCAGAAGGGTATCGAAGAGCAGATGAAGAACGGCGTCGTTGCCGGCTATCCTCTGATCGGCCTGAAAGCTACCGTGTTCGACGGTTCGTACCACGACGTCGACTCCAACGAGATGGCGTTCAAGATCGCGGCCTCCATGGCGACCAAGCAGCTGGCTCAGAAGGGCGGCGGTGTTGTGCTTGAACCGATCATGAAGGTTGAGGTAGTAACCCCTGAGGATTACATGGGTGACGTGATGGGTGACCTGAACCGTCGTCGTGGTCTGATCCAGGGTATGGATGACTCGGTCTCCGGCAAGGTTATCCGTGCAGAAGTCCCGCTGGGAGAAATGTTCGGTTATGCAACCGACGTCCGTTCCATGTCTCAGGGTCGCGCAAGCTACTCCATGGAATTCTCCAAGTACTCCGAAGCTCCGTCGAACATCGTCGAAGCACTCGTTAAAAAACAAGGCTAATCCAGCCCTTTAGGCAAGAGGTTCACTGTCGTGGCTAAAGAAAAATTTGATCGTTCCCTTCCCCACGTTAACGTCGGCACCATCGGCCACGTTGACCACGGTAAGACCACTCTGACTGCAGCTCTGACCCGCGTCTGCTCCGAAGTCTTCGGTTCGGCCGTCGTTGAGTTCGACAAGATCGACTCGGCGCCAGAAGAAAAAGCACGCGGTATCACCATCAACACCGCTCACGTCGAGTACAACTCGAACATTCGTCACTACGCTCACGTTGACTGCCCAGGTCACGCTGACTACGTGAAGAACATGATCACCGGTGCTGCCCAGATGGACGGCGCGATCCTGGTTTGCTCGGCCGCCGATGGTCCGATGCCACAAACCCGTGAGCACATCCTGCTGTCCCGTCAGGTTGGCGTTCCGTACATCGTGGTCTTCCTGAACAAGGCTGACCTGGTAGACGACGCTGAGCTGCTGGAACTGGTCGAGATGGAAGTTCGCGACCTGCTGTCCACCTACGACTTCCCAGGCGACGACACTCCGATCATCATCGGTTCGGCTCGTATGGCTCTGGAAGGCAAAGACGACAACGAAATGGGTACCAGCGCTGTTAAGAAGCTGGTTGAGACTCTGGATGCCTACATCCCTGAGCCAGTTCGTGCCGTTGACCAGCCGTTCCTGATGCCGATCGAAGACGTCTTCTCGATCTCGGGTCGTGGTACCGTTGTTACCGGTCGTATCGAGCGTGGTATCGTCCGCGTTCAGGACGCCCTGGAAATCGTTGGTCTGCGTCCAACCACCACCACCACCTGCACCGGCGTTGAGATGTTCCGCAAGCTGCTGGACGAAGGTCGTGCTGGCGAGAACTGCGGCGTCCTGCTGCGCGGCACCAAGCGTGACGAAGTTGAGCGTGGCCAGGTTCTGGTCAAGCCAGGTTCGGTCAAGCCGCACACCAAGTTCACTGCAGAAGTCTACGTCCTGTCGAAGGAAGAAGGCGGTCGTCACACTCCGTTCTTCAAAGGCTACCGTCCTCAGTTCTACTTCCGTACCACTGACGTGACCGGTAACTGCGAACTGCCGGAAGGCGTTGAAATGGTAATGCCAGGTGACAACATTCAGATGACTGTTACCCTGATCAAGACCATCGCAATGGAAGACGGTCTGCGCTTCGCTATCCGTGAAGGCGGTCGTACCGTCGGCGCCGGCGTCGTAGCCAAAATCATCGAGTAATCACTCGGTCGATTGAAAAAGCCCCCGCTCAGCGGGGGCTTTTTTTATTGGGTTGACACTAAATAGGGGCGTCTATAGAATCACGCCTCCTTTTAACGGGCGTAGTGCGCCCGATGGGAACAGCCTGGAGTCTGAAATCCAATGCAAAATCAGCAAATCCGTATCAGGTTGAAGGCTTTTGACCATCGCCTGATCGACCAATCCACCCAGGAAATCGTGGAAACCGCGAAACGTACTGGTGCACAAGTGCGTGGTCCAATTCCACTGCCAACCCGCAAAGAGCGTTTCACCGTTCTGGTTTCCCCGCACGTCAACAAAGACGCGCGTGACCAGTACGAGATCCGCACTCATAAGCGTGTTCTGGACATCGTCCAGCCAACGGATAAAACCGTTGACGCGCTGATGAAGCTTGACCTTGCGGCAGGCGTGGAAGTACAGATCAGCCTCGGCTAAGACTTCGGTCTGAGTCGTGTAACGCTCTGAAATGGGCGGCCATAGCGGGTGAAAGCCCCGTACACTCATGAGGTTTACAACATGACTATTGGTGTAGTCGGTCGCAAGTGCGGTATGACCCGCATTTTCACCGAAGAAGGTGTCTCCATTCCGGTCACGGTCATCGAGATCGAGCCGAATCGCGTCACCCAGTTCAAAACTGAAGAAACCGATGGCTACCGTGCAGTGCAAGTCACTGTTGGTGAGCGTCGTGCTTCGCGCGTGACCGCCGCTCAGGCAGGTCACTTCGCCAAGGCTAACGTTGCCGCTGGTCGCGGTGTCTGGGAGTTCCGTCTTGAAGAAGGCGATTTCCAGGCTGGCGATCTGATCAAAGCTGAACTCTTCACTGCAGGCCAGCTGGTAGACGTAACCGGTCAGTCCAAAGGTAAAGGCTTCGCCGGTACCATCAAGCGTTGGAACTTCCGTGGTCAAGACAACACCCACGGTAACTCTGTATCGCACCGTGTCCCTGGCTCCATCGGCCAGTGCCAGACTCCTGGTCGTGTATTCAAGGGCAAGAAGATGTCCGGTCACATGGGCGCCGAGCGCGTGACTGTTCAGTCCCTGGAAGTAGTACGCGTAGACGCAGAACGCAACCTGCTGCTGGTCAAGGGTGCCGTTCCAGGCGCTACTGGCGGCGACGTGGTTGTGCGTCCAGCTGTCAAGGCTCGCGGTTAAGGGGAAACTGACATGCAACTTAATGTAAATGACGCTCAGGCGATCGAAGTTTCCGAACTGACTTTCGGTGGCGAATTCAACGAGACGCTGGTACACCAAGCAGTCGTGGCCTACATGGCCGGCGGCCGTCAGGGCACCAAGCAGCAGAAGACCCGTTCCGACGTAGCTGGTGGCGGCAAGCGCCCGTGGCGTCAGAAAGGCACCGGCCGCGCTCGTGCCGGTACCACTCGCGGCCCAATCTGGCGCGGCGGTGGTGTCACCTTCGCAGCTCGTCCGCAGGACCACTCGCAGAAGCTCAACAAGAAGATGTATCGCGCAGCCCTGCGCTCCATCCTCTCCGAGCTGGTACGTAGCGAGCGTCTGGTCGTAGTTCAGGACTTCGCTGTTGAAGCTCCGAAGACCAAAGACCTGCTGAACAAGCTGAACGGCATGGGTCTGAACGACGTACTGATCGTTTCCGACGCTGTTGATCAGAACCTGTACCTGGCTGCTCGTAACCTGCCGCACGTCGACGTACGTGACGTTCAGGGTTCCGATCCGGTCAGTCTGATCGCATACGAGAAAGTGTTGATCACTGTCTCGGCCGTGAAGAAATTCGAGGAGCTGCTGGGATGAACCAGGAACGCGTATTTAAAGTCCTCCTTGGCCCGCACGTTTCCGAGAAGGCTACCGTTCTGGCTGAGAAGAAAGGCCAGTTCGTATTCAAGGTTGCTACTGACGCAACCAAGCTGGAAATCAAGAAAGCTGTCGAAGGCCTGTTCAACGTAAAAGTTGAAAACGTGTCGACTGTTAACGTTCTGGGTAAAACCAAGCGTACCGCACGTGGTCTGGGCAAGCGTAATGACTGGAAGAAGGCGATCGTCTCCCTTCAGCCAGGCCAAGATCTCGATTTCAGCAGCAGTGCTGAGTAAGGAAGGGGTGCATCATGGCAATCGTTAAATGCAAACCGACTTCCCCTGGCCGCCGTTTCGTGGTCAAGGTGGTCAACAAGGAGCTGCACAAAGGCGCTCCTCACGCACCGCTGATCGAGAAGAAATCGAAGTCTGGTGGTCGTAACAACAATGGCCGCATCACCACTCGTCACGTTGGTGGTGGTCATAAGCAGCATTACCGTCTGGTTGACTTCCGTCGCAACGACAAAGATGGCATCCCAGCCACCGTCGAGCGTATCGAATACGACCCGAACCGTACTGCTCACATCGCCCTGCTGTGCTACGCAGACGGCGAGCGTCGCTACATCATCGCCCCTAAAGGCGTTGTTGCTGGCGACCAGCTGATCGCAGGCGCTCTGGCCCCAATCAAGGCCGGTAACTCCCTGCAACTGCGCAACATCCCAGTAGGTAGCACCATTCACGGCATCGAACTGAAGCCGGGCAAAGGTGCTCAGATCGCTCGTTCCGCTGGTGCTTCGGCTCAGCTGATCGCTCGCGAAGGCGCTTACGTGACCCTGCGTCTGCGCTCTGGTGAAATGCGTAAAGTACTGGCTGAGTGCCGTGCGACCCTGGGCGAAGTCTCGAATTCCGAGCACAGCCTGCGTTCGCTGGGTAAAGCTGGTGCCAAACGCTGGCGCGGCGTTCGCCCAACCGTTCGTGGTGTTGCCATGAACCCGGTTGACCACCCACATGGTGGTGGTGAAGGTCGTACCTCCGGTGGTCGTCATCCGGTATCGCCATGGGGCTTCCCGAC
This sequence comes from Pseudomonas sp. CK-NBRI-02, assembly GCF_008124495.1. Lineage (NCBI taxonomy): Bacteria > Pseudomonadati > Pseudomonadota > Gammaproteobacteria > Pseudomonadales > Pseudomonadaceae > Pseudomonas > Pseudomonas sp. CK-NBRI-02. The sequence goes on from NZ_VSJH01000012.1 coordinate 20,602, forward strand.
CAAGGGTGCGAAGACCCGTGGTAATAAGCGTACCGACAATATGATCGTCCGTCGTCGCAAGTAACTAGAGGGATACGACAGTGCCACGTTCTCTGAAAAAAGGTCCTTTTATCGATCTTCACCTTCTGAAGAAGATCGAAGTGGCGGTGGAGAAGAACGATCGCAAGCCAGTTAAAACCTGGTCGCGCCGTTCGATGATCCTGCCACAAATGGTCGGTCTGACCATCGCGGTACATAACGGTCGCCAGCATGTCCCAGTTCTCGTGAACGAAGACATGGTCGGCCACAAACTGGGCGAGTTCGCCGGTACCCGCACCTATCGCGGGCACGTGGCTGACAAGAAAGCCAAGCGTTAAGGGGTAAGGAAATGGAAGTAGCCGCTAAGTTGTCGGGCGCTCGAATCTCCGCCCAGAAAGCCCGCTTGGTCGCCGACCAGATCCGCGGGAAGAAGGTGGGCGAAGCGCTCAACCTGTTGGCCTTCAGCAGCAAAAAAGCCGCTGAAATCATGAAGAAAGTCCTCGAGTCGGCCGTAGCCAACGCCGAACACAACGAAGGCGCAGACGTTGATGACCTGAAGGTCTCCACCGTCTTCGTCAACGAAGGGCGTTCGCTGAAGCGCATCATGCCGCGTGCCAAAGGCCGCGCTGATCGCATCGTCAAGCGGTCTTGCCATATCACTGTCAAGGTTGCGGACAAGTAACGGAGTCGATCAGATGGGTCAGAAAGTACATCCCACTGGCATTCGCCTGGGAATCGTCAAGGAGCACACCTCCGTCTGGTATGCAGACGGCGCTACTTACGCAGATTACCTGTTGAAGGATCTGAAAACGCGTGAGTACCTCCAGGACAAACTAAAAAGCGCGTCCGTAAGCCGTATCGATATTCATCGTCCGGCCCAAACTGCACGCATCACCATCCACACCGCTCGTCCCGGTATCGTTATCGGCAAGAAGGGTGAGGACGTTGAGAAGCTGCGTCAGGACCTGACCAAGCAGATGGGTGTGCCTGTGCACATCAACATCGAAGAGATCCGCAAGCCGGAACTCGACGCAATGCTGGTTGCCCAGAGCGTAGCTCAGCAGCTGGAGCGCCGCGTAATGTTCCGTCGCGCCATGAAGCGCGCCGTTCAGAACGCCATGCGTATTGGTGCCAAGGGCATCAAGATCCAGGTTAGCGGTCGTCTCGGCGGTGCCGAGATCGCTCGTACTGAGTGGTATCGCGAAGGTCGTGTGCCTCTGCACACCCTGCGTGCCGATATCGACTACAACACCTACGAAGCTCACACCACTTACGGTGTGATCGGTGTGAAGGTTTGGATCTTCAAAGGCGAAGTTATTGGTGGTCGCCAGGAAGAGCTGAAGCCTCAAGCGCCAGCGCCTCGTAAAAAAGCTGCTAAGTAAGGGGTACGCCAAATGTTGCAACCAAAGCGTACAAAATTCCGTAAGCAGATGACCGGCCACAACCGTGGTCTGGCACTGCGCGGTAGCAAGGTCAGCTTCGGCGAATTCGCCCTGAAGGCTGTTGCTCGCGGTCGTCTCACCGCCCGTCAGATCGAGTCGGCACGTCGTGCCCTGACCCGTCACGTAAAACGTGGCGGCAAGATCTGGATCCGCGTCTTCCCGGACAAGCCGGTTACCAAGAAGCCTCTCGAGGTTCGTATGGGTAAAGGTAAGGGTTCCGTGGAATACTGGGTTGCCCAGATTCAGCCAGGCAAAGTCCTGTACGAGATCGAGGGTGTTTCTGAAGAGCTGGCGCGCGAGGCCTTCGCCCTGGCTGCTGCAAAGCTGCCACTCGCCACCTCCTTTGTTAAGCGGACGGTGATGTGATGAAAGCGAATGAACTTCGTGAAAAATCGGCACAGCAACTGAATGAGCAACTGCTCGGCTTGCTGCGCGACCAGTTCAATCTGCGTATGCAGAAGGCAACTGGCCAGTTGGGGCAGTCGCACCTGCTCTCGCAAGTTAAGCGTGACATCGCTCGCGTGAAAACTGTGCTCAACCAGCAGGCAGGTAAGTGATCATGGCTGAAGCTGAAAAAACCGTCCGTACGCTGACTGGCCGTGTCGTCAGCGACAAAATGGACAAGACCATCACCGTTCTGATCGAGCGTCGCGTCAAGCACCCGATCTACGGTAAATACGTTAAGCGTTCGACTAAGCTGCACGCGCACGACGAGACTAACCAGTGCAAGATCGGCGACAAGGTTTCCATTCGTGAAACCCGTCCGCTGGCCAAGACCAAGTCCTGGGCACTGGTTGAAGTCATCGAACGCGCTGTTGAAGTCTAAGGGCGAAGGGTCGGAGAAATTTTATGATTCAGACTCAATCCATGCTCGATGTGGCCGATAACAGCGGCGCTCGTCGCGTCATGTGCATCAAGGTGCTCGGCGGTTCCCACCGCCGTTACGCCGGTATCGGTGACATCATCAAAGTTACCGTCAAGGAAGCAATTCCTCGCGGTAAGGTCAAAAAAGGCCAGGTGATGACTGCCGTTGTCGTTCGTACCCGTCATGGTGTACGTCGCGCTGACGGTTCCATCATTCGTTTCGACGGCAACGCTGCTGTTCTGCTGAACACCAAGCAAGAGCCGATCGGCACTCGCATCTTCGGGCCAGTGACCCGTGAACTTCGTACCGAGAAGTTCATGAAGATCGTCTCGCTCGCCCCTGAAGTGCTCTAAGGAGATCCGACATGCAAAAGATTCGTCGTGACGACGAGATCATCGTGATCGCCGGCAAGGACAAAGGTAAGCGCGGTAAGGTGCTGAAGGTTCTCGCTGACAACCGTCTGGTTGTTGGTGGTGTCAACCTGGTCAAGCGTCATACCAAGCCTAACCCAATGGCGGGCGTCCAGGGCGGTATCGTCGAGAAAGAAGCGCCTCTGCACGCTTCCAACGTTGCCATTTTCAATGGTGAAACCAACAAGGCTGACCGCGTTGGCTTCAAGGTTGAAGACGGCAAGAAAATTCGTGTCTTCAAGTCGACCCAGAAAGCGGTTGATGCTTGAACACTGCTAGGTAGAAGACAATGGCACGACTGAAAGAGATTTACCGGAACGAAATCGCTCCCAAGCTTAAGGAAGAACTTAAGCTGGCGAACGTGATGGAAGTTCCTCGCGTAACCAAGATCACCCTGAACATGGGTCTGGGCGAAGCGGTCGGTGACAAGAAAGTCATCGAGAACGCCGTTGCCGACCTGGAAAAGATCACCGGCCAAAAAGCCGTTGTGACTTTCGCTCGCAAGTCGATTGCGGGCTTCAAGGTTCGTGAAGGTTGGCCGATTGGCGTCAAGGTAACCCTGCGCCGTGATCGTATGTACGAATTCCTGGACCGCCTGCTGGCGATCTCCCTGCCTCGGGTTCGCGACTTCCGCGGCCTGAATGCCAAGTCCTTCGACGGTCGTGGCAACTACAGCATGGGCGTGAAAGAGCAGATCATCTTCCCGGAAATCGACTACGACAAGATCGATGCTCTGCGCGGTCTGGACATCACCCTGACCACCACTGCTCGTACGGATGACGAAGGTCGCGCTCTGCTGCGTGCTTTCAAATTCCCGTTCCGCAACTGATTGGAGTAGGAAAATGGCCAAGAAGAGCATGAAGAACCGCGAGCTGAAGCGTCAGCTCACGGTAGCCAAGTACGCTAAGAAGCGTGCTGAGCTGAAAGCGACCATCGTCAACCTGAACGCCTCTCCTGAAGAGCGTTTCGCTGCCGTAGTCGCTCTGCAGAAGCAGCCACGCGACGCTAGCGCCTCGCGCCTGCGTAACCGTTGCCGCCTGACCGGTCGTCCTCACGGTGTATACCGTAAGTTCGGCCTGGGCCGTAACATGCTGCGTCAAGCTGCAATGCGTGGCGACGTACCGGGTCTGGTCAAGGCCTCCTGGTAATCGCTGCAGGTGTAGAACCGGCGGAAGGGGAGCGATCTTCCGACCGTCGGTAACTTCGCCAACGAACAAGCCCCTTCATGGGGCTTGTTTCGTTTCTGCCTTGTGTCTAGAATGACCGGCTCACCTGAGCCTGGGTTTTTTACCCTGCCCGCTCGGGTGGTTGTGATAGCCGCAAGGCTAATAATTCTTGTATCAGGAGCATCTAGCCCATGAGTATGCAGGACCCGTTAGCGGACATGCTAACTCGCATCCGTAATGCCCAGATGGCTGAAAAGTCCGTCGTAAGCATGCCTTCCTCCACCCTGAAGGTCGCGGTTGCCAAAGTTCTGAAGGACGAAGGTTACATCGCTGGCTACCAGGTAACTGGTGAGGCCAAGCCTTCCCTGTCGATCGAACTGAAGTACTTCGAAGGCCGTCCGGTCATCGAGGAACTGAAGCGCTCCAGCCGTCCAGGCCTGCGCCAGTACAAGTCCGTCGCAGACCTGCCGAAAGTACGTGGCGGCCTGGGCGTGTCTATCGTCTCCACCAACAAAGGTGTGATGACTGATCGCGCTGCGCGCGCTGCCGGTGTCGGCGGCGAAGTTCTGTGCACAGTGTTCTAAGGGGAGATAGGCATGTCTCGCGTCGCTAAGAACCCCGTTAAGCTGCCAGCTGGCGTCGAAGTCAAATTCGCCGGCCAACAGCTTTCGGTTAAGGGTGCCAAAGGCACTCTCGAACTGAACGTTCACTCGTCTGTTGAAGTTACCGAAGAGTCTGGTGAGCTGCGTTTCGCCGCTCGCAACGGTGACCAGCAAGCCCGCGCCATGGCCGGTACCACCCGTGCTCTGGTCAACAACATGGTTCAGGGCGTAAGCCAAGGCTTCGAGCGTAAGCTCCAGCTGATCGGTGTTGGTTACAAAGCACAGGCCAAGGGCTCCGTCCTGAACCTGGCTCTGGGCTTCTCGCACCCAGTGGACTACGAACTGCCAGCCGGCATCACCGCTGAAACTCCCAGCCAGACCGACATCCTGATCAAGGGTATCGACAAGCAGCTGGTTGGTCAGGTGGCCGCTGAAATCCGCGACTTCCGTCCGCCAGAGCCTTACAAAGGCAAGGGTGTGCGTTACGCGGACGAAGTAGTCCGTCGTAAAGAAGCCAAGAAGAAGTAGGGCCTAGCAAATGACCGACAAAAAAGTTACTCGACTGCGTCGCGCTCGCAAAGCACGCCTGAAAATGCACGAGCTCGAAGCCGTGCGTCTCTGCGTGTTCCGCTCCTCGCAGCACATCTACGCCCAGGTCATTTCGGCCGACGGCAGCAAGGTTCTGGCAAGCGCCTCTACCTTGGACAAAGAACTGCGTGATGGCGCCACCGGCAACATCGACGCGGCCACTAAGGTTGGCAAGCTGGTAGCTGAGCGCGCGAAAGCCGCCGGCGTCTCTCAAGTTGCTTTCGACCGTTCTGGCTTCAAGTACCACGGCCGCGTCAAGGCGCTGGCTGATGCTGCTCGTGAAGGCGGGCTGGAGTTCTAAGTTATGGCAAATAACGACCAAAAGCGCGACGAAGGCTACATCGAGAAGCTGGTTCAAGTTAACCGCGTTGCAAAAACCGTCAAAGGCGGCCGTATCTTCACCTTCACCGCGCTGACCGTGGTAGGTGATGGCAAGGGCCGTGTCGGCTTCGGCCGTGGCAAGTCGCGCGAAGTACCTGCTGCGATTCAGAAAGCCATGGAAGCTGCCCGTCGCAACATGATCCAGGTTGACCTGAAGGGCACTACCCTGCAGTACGCCACCAAGGCCGCCCACGGCGCCTCGAAGGTTTACATGCAGCCTGCCTCGGAAGGTACCGGTATCATCGCCGGCGGCGCAATGCGTGCTGTCCTGGAAGTTGCTGGTGTCCAGAACGTTCTGGCCAAGTGCTACGGTTCGACCAACCCAGTGAACGTGGTTTACGCCACCTTCAAGGGTCTGAAAGCCATGCAATCTCCTGAGTCCATTGCTGCCAAGCGCGGCAAGAGCGTTGAGGAGATCATCTGATCATGGCAACCGTAAAAGTAACGCTGATCAAAAGCACCGCCGGCCGCCTGCCTAACCACAAACTGTGCGTTAAGGGTCTGGGTCTGCGTCGCATCGGTCACACTGTAGAAGTCCAAGACACTCCCGAAAACCGCGGGATGATCAACAAGGCTTACTACATGCTGCGCGTCGAGGGTTAATCGATGAAACTCAATGATCTGAGTCCAGCGCCGGGTTCCCGTCGCGAGAAGCATCGTCCGGGTCGTGGTATCGGTAGCGGTTTGGGCAAGACCGGTGGCCGCGGCCACAAAGGTCAAACCTCCCGTTCCGGTGGTTCGATCGCTCCGGGCTTCGAAGGCGGTCAACAGCCGCTGCACCGTCGTCTGCCGAAGTTCGGCTTCGTTTCCCTGAAAGCTATGGATCGCGCTGAAGTGCGTCTGTCCGAGCTGGCCAAGGTGGAAGGCGACGTGATCTCCGTGCAATCCCTGAAGGATGCCAACGTGATCGGCCAGAACGTACAGCGTGTGAAAATCATGCTGTCGGGCGAAGTCACTCGCGCAGTCACCATCAAGGGTATCGCAGCCACCAAGGGTGCGCGTGCGGCTATCGAAGCAGCTGGCGGCAAGTTCGAGGAATAAATGGCTAAGCAAGGTGCTCTCTCTTCGCTCGGTAAGGGCGGGATGTCGGAACTCTGGGCTCGTCTGCGCTTTCTGTTCATGGCGATCATCGTCTATCGAATTGGCGCGCATATCCCGGTGCCTGGCATCAATCCGGACCGTCTGGCGGATCTGTTTCGGCAGAATGAGGGGACCATTCTTAGCTTGTTCAACATGTTTTCCGGTGGTGCGCTGGAGCGCATGAGCATCTTTGCACTGGGGATCATGCCGTACATTTCGGCATCGATCATCATGCAGCTCATGACCGCGGTCAGCCCACAACTGGAGCAGTTGAAGAAGGAAGGTGAAGCTGGCCGTCGCAAGATCAGCCAGTACACCCGCTACGGCACCGTTATCCTGGCACTGGTTCAAGCCATTGGCATGTCCATCGGCTTGGCCAACCAGGGCGTGGCGTTTTCTGCAGGCCTGAGCTTCTATGTTGTCGCCGTTGCCACCTTCGTGGCCGGCGCGATGTTCATGATGTGGCTGGGCGAGCAGATCACCGAGCGCGGTGTGGGCAACGGTATCTCGATGTTGATCTTCGCAGGTATCGTTGCCGGTCTTCCGAGAGCAATCGGGCAGTCTTTCGAGTCTGCGCGTACAGGCGATATCAACATCTTCGCCCTGGTCGCTATCGGTTTGCTGGCAGTAGCGATTATCGGCTTCGTGGTGTTCATTGAGCGTGGTCAGCGTCGTATCGCCGTTCACTACGCCAAGCGTCAGCAGGGCCGTAAGGTCTTTGCTGCGCAGACTAGCCACTTGCCGCTCAAGGTGAACATGGCGGGGGTTATCCCGGCTATTTTCGCCAGCAGCATTTTGCTGTTCCCGGCTTCGCTGGGTGCCTGGTTCGGTCAGTCCGAAGGTATGGGCTGGCTGCAAGACATCTCGCAGTCGATCGCTCCTGGTCAGCCGTTGAACATTCTGCTGTTTAGTGCAGGGATCATTTTCTTCTGCTTCTTCTACACAGCATTGATGTTCAATCCGAAAGACGTAGCGGAAAACCTGAAGAAGTCCGGTGCCTTTATTCCGGGTATCCGTCCTGGTGAGCAGTCGGCGCGCTATATCGATGGCGTTCTGACTCGTTTGACCATGTTCGGTGCTCTTTACATGATGGCCGTCTGCCTTCTGCCCCAGTTCCTGGTGGTGGCAGCAAACGTGCCGTTCTACCTTGGCGGGACCTCGTTGCTGATTGTGGTAGTGGTTGTGATGGACTTCATGTCCCAAGTACAATCGCACCTCGTTTCGCACCAGTACGAATCCCTGATGAAGAAAGCCAACCTGAAAGGCTACGGTGGCAGCGGCCTGCTGCGCTGATAGTCCCCTAAGGTTCGAGGAGTCGGTAATGAAAGTTCGTGCATCGGTGAAAAAGCTGTGCCGCAACTGCAAGATCATTCGTCGCGAAGGTATCGTGCGCGTGATCTGCAGCGCGGAACCGCGTCACAAGCAGCGCCAAGGCTGAGTGTGATCCGCGCTTCAAACCCAGCAGCTAGTGTGCTGCTGGGTTGATTATTCGTTTCTACAGCGATATTATCTCGCGCCCTATTTCTTGGCTTCCGGGGCGTAGGTAGCTGTCAATTGGAGTCCCACTGAATGGCCCGTATTGCAGGCGTCAACATTCCAGATAACAAGCACACTGTTATCTCGCTGACCTACATCTATGGTGTCGGTCGCACAACTGCACAGAAGATCTGTGCAGACGCTGGTGTAAATCCAGCCGCTAAGATCAAGGATCTGAGCGACGAGCAAATCGAAACCCTGCGTGGCGAAGTCGCGAAGTTCACCACCGAAGGTGACCTGCGCCGTGACATCAACATGAAGATCAAGCGCTTGATGGACCTGGGTTGCTACCGCGGCCTGCGTCATCGTAAAGGTCTGCCGGTTCGCGGTCAGCGCACCAAGACCAACGCACGCACCCGTAAGGGCCCGCGTAAGCCGATCCGCAAGTAATCGCCCAGGAATATAGACATGGCAAAACCTGCTGCTCGTCCTCGTAAGAAAGTCAAAAAGACAGTGGTTGATGGCATCGCCCACATCCATGCGTCTTTCAACAACACCATCGTGACCATCACCGACCGTCAGGGCAACGCACTGTCCTGGGCTACTTCCGGTGGTTCGGGTTTCCGTGGTTCGCGCAAATCCACCCCGTTCGCAGCCCAGATCGCTGCTGAGCGTGCTGGTCAAGCTGCGCTGGAATATGGCCTGAAGAACCTCGACGTCAACGTCAAGGGTCCAGGTCCAGGTCGTGAGTCCGCCGTTCGTGCACTGAACAGCTGCGGCTACAAGATCGCCAGCATCACCGACGTGACGCCAATCCCGCACAACGGGTGCCGTCCGCCGAAGAAGCGTCGCGTGTAATCAGGAGACAGATAAATGGCACGTTACATTGGTCCAAAATGCAAACTGTCTCGTCGTGAAGGCACCGACCTGTTCCTGAAGAGCGGCGTTCGCGCTCTGGAATCGAAGTGCAACATCGAAGCAGCCCCAGGTATCCACGGTCAGCGCCGTGGCCGTCAGTCCGACTACGGTACCCAGCTGCGCGAGAAGCAAAAAGTTCGTCGTATCTACGGTGTACTGGAGCGTCAGTTCCGCGGTTACTACCAGACTGCTGCCTCGAAAAAAGGCGCCACCGGTGAAAACCTGCTGCAACTGCTCGAGTGCCGTCTGGACAACGTTGTCTACCGTATGGGCTTCGGTTCCACTCGTTCGGAATCGCGTCAGCTGGTTTCGCACAAGGCAATCAGCGTCAACGGCAAGACCGTAAACATTCCATCCTACCAAGTTCGTCCGGGTGACGTGGTCGCGGTTCGCGAGAAGTCGCAGAACCAGCTGCGCATTGTTCAAGCCCTTGAACTGTGCGCCCAGCGTGGCCGCGTTGAGTGGGTTGACGTGGATGCTGCCAAGAAGTCGGGCGTTTTCAAGAACGTTCCTGCTCGCAGCGACCTGTCCGCCGACATCAACGAAAACCTGATTGTCGAGCTCTACTCCAAGTAAGGGCTAGAAAATAGGTGCATCCATGCAGATTTCGGTAAATGAGTTCCTGACACCCCGCCACATTGATGTGCAGGTTGTCAGTCCGACCCGCGCCAAGATCACGCTCGAGCCTCTCGAGCGTGGTTTCGGCCATACCCTGGGCAACGCGCTGCGCCGCATCCTGTTGTCCTCCATGCCTGGCTGTGCAGTAGTCGAGGCCGAGATCGATGGCGTACTCCACGAGTACTCCGCGATCGAAGGTGTACAGGAAGATGTCATTGAAATCCTGTTGAACCTCAAAGGCCTGGCTATCAAGCTGCACGGTCGTGACGAAGTTACGCTGACCTTGTCGAAAAAGGGTTCGGGGGTGGTTACCGCTGCCGATATTCAGCTGGATCACGATGTCGAGATCGTCAATCCCGATCACGTAATCGCGAACCTGGCGTCCAACGGCGCCCTGAACATGAAGCTCACCGTAGCTCGTGGTCGCGGTTACGAGCCGGCCGACTCCCGTCAGACCGACGAAGACGAAAGCCGCAGCATCGGCCGTCTGCAGTTGGACGCTTCGTTCAGCCCGGTGCGTCGTATCGCCTATGTGGTCGAGAACGCCCGTGTTGAGCAGCGTACCAACCTGGACAAGCTGGTCATCGATCTGGAAACCAACGGCACCCTGGACCCTGAAGAGGCTATCCGCCGCGCCGCGACCATCCTGCAACAGCAGCTGGCCGCGTTCGTCGACCTCAAAGGTGACAGCGAGCCTGTTGTAGTCGAGCAGGAAGACGAGATCGATCCGATCCTGCTGCGTCCGGTTGACGATCTGGAACTGACCGTACGTTCGGCCAACTGCCTCAAGGCGGAGAACATCTACTACATCGGCGACCTGATTCAGCGTACCGAAGTAGAGCTGTTGAAGACTCCTAACCTGGGCAAGAAGTCCCTGACTGAAATCAAGGACGTCCTGGCCTCTCGTGGTCTGTCTCTCGGCATGCGCCTCGACAACTGGCCGCCTGCAAGTCTTAAGAAAGACGACAAGGCGACCGCCTGATCGTCGTAATCACCGAACGTAGTGTTTGGTAAGGAATGAATCATGCGTCATCGTAAAAGTGGACGTCACCTGAGCCGTACCAGCTCTCACCGCAAGGCTATGTTCCAGAACATGGCAGTGTCGTTGATCGAGCACGAGCTGATCAAAACCACCCTGCCGAAAGCCAAGGAACTGCGCCGCGTTGCCGAGCCGCTGATCACCCTGGCCAAGGAAGACAGCGTCGCCAACCGCCGTCTGGCTTTCGACCGTACCCGTTCGAAAGCTGCCGTTGGCAAGCTGTTCAACGATCTGGGCAAGCGCTACGCCACCCGTCAGGGCGGCTACCTGCGTATCCTGAAGTGCGGTTTCCGCGCTGGCGACAACGCGCCTATGGCGTACGTCGAGCTGGTTGATCGTCCGGTCGGTGGTGCTGTAGAAGCCGCCGAGTAAGACGTCAGTCTGCTACAAGAAACCGGGCCTAGTGCCCGGTTTTTTGTGCTTGCGAGGATTATCAATTTCTATTGATGTGAATCAATCAATGAATTAGTTCTTGTAACCAGGGTTGCCCATACTTGTCAGCACGCCGATCAGCGGCAGCTAAAAACTGATAAGGAGAGCCCATGAGCAAGATTCTCACCACCGCCAGCGGTGCCCCAGTAGCAGACAACCAGAATTCCCGTTCGGCCGGGCCGCGCGGCCCGCTGTTGCTCGATGATTTCCATCTGATCGAGAAACTCGCCCACTTCAACCGGGAGAACATCCCGGAACGCCGTGTACACGCCAAGGGCTCTGGCGCATACGGTACCTTCACTGTCACCCGCGATATCACCCAATACACCAGCGCCAAGCTATTCGAGCGTATCGGCAAGGAAACAGAGACCTTCCTGCGTTTCTCCACCGTAGGCGGAGAGCGCGGCTCTGCGGACACCGAGCGTGATCCGCGTGGCTTTGCAGTGAAGTTCTATACCGAGGAAGGCAATTGGGACATCGTTGGCAACAACACACCTGTATTCTTCATTCGCGATCCGCTGAAATTCCCGGACTTCATCCATACCCAAAAGCGGCACCCGCAGTCCAATTTGAAGAATGCCCAAATGATGTGGGACTTCTGGTCTCATTCGCCGGAGGCGCTGCACCAGGTCACCATTCTGTTCTCTGATCGAGGCATTCCGGATGGCTACCGCCACATGCACGGCTTTGGCAGTCATACCTACAGCCTGATCAACGCCAAGGGCGAGCGCACTTGGGTCAAGTGGCACTTCAAGACCCAGCAAGGCATCAAGAACCTGTCGCCCGTCGAGGCCGCCCGTTTGGCAGGTACAGACCCGGACTACGCTCAGCGTGACCTGTTCGAGGCCATCGAGCGTGGTGATTACCCGCGCTGGACTGTATGCATCCAAGTGATGAGCGAGGCAGAGGCAGCAGCTCGGGAGGAAAACCCCTTTGATGTGACCAAGACTTGGTCGCAGAAGGAATACCCGTTGATCGAAGTTGGTGTGTTGGAGCTCAACCGTAACCCGCTCAACTATTTCGCTGAAGTCGAGCAGGCCGCCTTTGGCCCGAGCAACATGGTCCCAGGTGTGGGCCTCTCGCCGGATCGGATGCTGCAAGGGCGCGTGTTCGCCTATGCCGATGCGCACCGCTATCGCGTTGGCACCAACCATCAGCAGCTGCCAGTCAATGCGCCGCGCTGCCCTGTGCACAGCTACCAGCGCGATGGCGCGATGGCCTTCGGTAACTATGGCAGTGCGCCGAACTACGAGCCCAACAGCTACAGTGATGCGCCCAAACAGTCGTCGCGTCACGCCGAGCCGGCACTGGCCCTGCAGGGCGCCGCTGATCGCTATGATCACCGTGAAGACACGGACTACTACAGTCACGCCGGTGCACTGTTCCGCTTGATGAGTGACGAGCAAAAGGCACTGCTCATCAGCAATATCGCCGGGGCGATGGCGGGGGTTAGCGATGATGTAGTGCAACGTCAGTTGCAGTACTTCTTCAAGGCGGATCCTGCCTATGGCGAGGGCGTTGCAAAGGCTCTGGGCGTCAATCTCGCCTAAGTCGAAGTGATAAGAAGAACCGCCCTCATTTGGGCGGTTTTTCAATGAATATCACTACTGTTTAACCGATTTTTTGCTTCTAATTGCGCCTTTGTCCGTGACCGTAGACAAATCCTGGTTCAAACTATGAGCCATAAGCCGTTTTCACAGGGAGAAGCAGGGCGATGCAAGGTCACCCGGATGTAATCAACTACCTCGTCACGTTGCTGAAGGGCGAACTGGCAGCACGCGATCAATACTTCATCCATTCTCGCATGTATGAAGATTGGGGCCTGACCAAGCTCTACGAGCGTATCAACCACGAGATGGAAGAGGAGACGCAGCACGCCGATGCTCTGATGCGTCGGATCCTCATGCTCGAAGGTACGCCCGACATGCGCGCCGACGATCTGGAGGTCGGCAGCACCGTGCCGGAGATGATCGAGGCCGATTTGAAGCTCGAGTACAAGGTGCGTGCCGCACTGTGCAAAGGCATCGAATTGTGCGAGCTGCACAAGGACTACATCAGTCGCGACATTCTGCGTGCGCAACTGGCCGATACTGAAGAAGATCACACCTATTGGCTGGAGAAACAGCAAGGCCTGATCAAAGCGATCGGCCTGGAGAACTACCTGCAGTCGCAGATGTAATGCCCCACGCCTTCCGCGAGGAGGTGGCGCCAAGCAAAGCCCCTGGCATCAACATGCCAGGGGCTTTTTTCATCACACTCGGTCACGCTCCAGCAGCGGCTTGAGGTAATGGCCGGTATAGGACTGTTTCATCTCGGCCAGTTCTTCAGGCGTACCGCAGGCGATGATTTGCCCGCCCTTCGAGCCTCCCTCCGGACCAAGGTCCACAAGCCAGTCGGCGGTCTTGATCACATCCAGGTTGTGCTCGATCACCACCACGGTGTTGCCGTGATCGCGCAAGCGGTGCAGCACATCGAGCAGTTGCTGGATGTCAGCGAAGTGCAGGCCCGTGGTCGGCTCGTCGAGGATGTAGAGCGTCTTGCCGGTGTCGCGCTTGGACAGCTCTCGGGACAGCTTGACCCGCTGCGCTTCGCCGCCGGATAGCGTTGTAGCCGATTGCCCGAGCTTGATGTAGGAAAGCCCGACATCCATCAGCGTTTGCAGCTTGCGCGCCAGGGCGGGGACCGCGTCGAAGAATTCACGGGCGTCCTCGATGGTCATTTCCAGGACCTCGTGGATGTTCTTGCCCTTGTACTTGATCTCCAGCGTCTCGCGGTTGTAGCGCTTGCTCTTGCACACATCGCACGGCACATAGATGTCCGGCAGGAAATGCATTTCCACCTTGATCAGACCATCGCCCTGGCAGGCTTCGCAGCGACCACCCTTGACGTTGAACGAGAAGCGCCCTGGGCCATAGCCGCGGGCGCGCGACTCCGGCACGCCGGCGAACAGCTCGCGGATCGGGGTGAAGATACCGGTGTAGGTCGCCGGGTTGGAGCGCGGCGTGCGGCCGATGGGGCTCTGGTCGATATCGACCACCTTGTCCAGGTGTTGCAGGCCGTCGAGGCTGGTATGAGCAGCCGCTTCCAGGCTGCTGGCGCCATTGAGGGCCGTGGCCGCCAGTGGGAACAGAGTATTGTTGATCAGTGTCGATTTGCCCGAGCCGGAAACCCCGGTGACGCAGGTCAGCAGGCCGATCGGCACTTCGAGATCAACGTTTTGCAGGTTGTTCCCGCGGGCGCCTTTGAGCTTGAGGGCAAGCTTCTTGTCGCGGGGGGTGCGCTTGGCCGGCACGACGATTTTCTTGCGCCCGGACAGGTATTTGCCTGTGAGCGAGTCGGGGTGAGCCATGACTTCCTCAGGCGAGCCTTCCGCGACGATCTTCCCTCCGTGCACGCCCGCGCCAGGGCCGATGTCCACCACATAGTCGGCTAGACGGATCGCGTCCTCGTCGTGCTCCACCACAATCACGGTATTGCCAAGGTCCCGCAGGTGATTGAGGGTCGCCAGCAAGCGGTCGTTGTCGCGCTGGTGCAGGCCAATGGAGGGTTCGTCGAGAATGTACATCACCCCCACCAGGCCAGCGCCGATCTGGCTGGCCAGGCGGATGCGCTGGGCTTCGCCGCCGGAGAGGGTCTCGGCGCTGCGGTCCAAGGTGAGGTAGTCGAGGCCGACGTTGACCAGGAACTGCAGTCGCTCGCAAATCTCCTTGAGGATCTTCGCCGCGATTTCGCCGCGTCGGCCTGTCAGGGTGAGGTCGCTGAAGTAGTCGCTGGCTTCGCCGATCGGTAGGTTGGTGACGGCCGGCAAGGTCTTCTCGCCCACCCACACGTGACGCGCTTCACGACGCAGGCGGGTGCCGCGGCAGTCCGGGCAGGGTTGGGTGCCCAGATACTTGGCCAGCTCTTCGCGCACAGTGGCTGATTCGGTCTCGCGGTAACGCCGCTCCAGGTTGGGCACGATGCCCTCGAACGGGTGCGAGCGCTTGACGATGTCGCCACGGTCGTTGAGGTACTTGAAGTCGACGCTTTGCTTACCACTGCCGTGCAGAATGACTTTCTGGTGCTCGGCCGACAGCTCACCGAATGGCAGTTCGAGACTGAAACCGTAGTGTGCCGCCAGGGAGCCGAGCATTTGGAAGTAATAGACGTTGCGCCGATCCCAGCCACGAATAGCGCCCTCGGCCAGGGTCAGTTCAGTGTTGACCAGGCGCTTGGTGTCGAAGAACTGCTTGACCCCCAGGCCGTCGCAGGTCGGGCAAGCGCCGGCCGGGTTGTTGAAGGAGAACAGCTTCGGCTCGAGCTCGCTGATGGCATGCCCGCACACCGGGCAGGCGAAGCGCGCGGAGAAGATCATCTCTTCTCCGGTCTCGTCGTCCATCGGCGCTACCAAGGCGATGCCGTCGGCCAGCTTCAAGGCCGTTTCGAACGACTCCGCCAGGCGCTGCTGCAAGTCTTCGCGGACCTTGAAGCGGTCCACCACCACATCGATGCTGTGCTTTTTCTGTTTATCCAGCTTGGGCAGCTCGTCCAGCTCGTAGAGCTTGCCGTTGACTCGGGCGCGCACGAACCCCTGGGCGCGCAGTTCGTCGAACACCGCCAGATGCTCGCCCTTGCGTTCGCGCACTACCGGCGCCAGCAGCATCAGTTTGGTGCCTTCCGGGCGCTCGAGCACCAGGTCGACCATCTGGCTGATCGTTTGCGCCTCCAGCGGAATGTCATGGTCCGGGCAGCGTGGCGTGCCGACGCGGGCATAGAGCAGGCGCAGGTAATCGTAGATCTCGGTGATGGTGCCGACAGTGGAGCGTGGGTTGTGGGAGGTCGACTTCTGTTCGATGGAGATGGCCGGCGACAGGCCTTCGATGGTATCGACGTCAGGTTTTTCCATCATCGACAGGAACTGCCGGGCATAGGCCGACAGGGATTCCACATAGCGCCGCTGGCCCTCGGCGTAGAGGGTATCGAACGCCAGGGACGACTTGCCGGAGCCGGACAAGCCGGTGATCACGATCAGCTTGTCCCGGGGCAGGGTCAGGTCGATGTTCTTCAGGTTGTGGGTACGTGCCCCACGAATCAGGATCTTGTCCACTGCGGCCTCGCTCGGCGGGCATAAACAAGGGAGTATAAGGCGCGCTGCCAGTACGCGGCAAAGCGTCGCGTAGATGCTGTTACGCTGTCGGACTGATAGAATCGCCGCCGGTTCACACGAGGTTATTCCATGCACGACACGCACAACGAGCGCATGAGTGGCAGCGAAACCCGCGCTGCTGGCGGCCTGGCCCTGGTCTTTGCCTTTCGTATGCTGGGCATGTTCATGGTCCTGCCGGTGCTGGCGACCTACGGCATGGACCTGGCCGGTGCCACGCCGGCGCTGATTGGCCTGGCCATCGGGGCCTATGGCCTGACTCAGGCTGTCTTGCAGATCCCGTTCGGGATGATTTCCGACCGCATCGGCCGCCGTCCGGTCATTTACCTCGGATTGGTGGTGTTCGCGCTCGGCAGTTTGCTGGCGGCCCAGGCGGACTCCATCTGGGGCGTGATCGCCGGTCGCATCCTGCAAGGTGCCGGGGCGATTTCGGCCGCCGTCATGGCGCTGTTGTCCGACCTGACCCGTGAACAGCACCGCACCAAAGCAATGGCCATGATCGGCATGAGCATCGGCCTGTCGTTCGCGGTTGCCATGGTCGTCGGCCCGTTGCTGACTCGTGCCTTCGGCCTGTCAGGATTGTTCCTTGCCACGGCAGGACTTGCCCTGGTGGGTATCGTGCTCATCGCCTTCGTCGTGCCTAGCGCACACAGTGCCCTGCAGCACCGAGAGTCGGGCGTGGCCCGCAAGGCGCTCGGCCCGACGCTGCGTCATCCGGACCTTCTGCGCCTGGATGTGAGCATCTTCATCCTCCACGCCATCCTCATGGCCAGCTTCGTCGCGCTGCCCTTGGCCTTCGTCGAGCGTGGCGGCCTGCCGAAAGAGCAGCATTGGTGGGTGTACCTGACCGCGTTGCTCGTTTCATTTTTTGCAATGATCCCCTTCATCATCTATGGCGAGAAGAAGCGCAAGATGAAACGGGTGTTGCTCGGCGCGGTCAGTGTGCTGCTGATGGTCGAGGTGTTCTTCTGGCAGTGGGCTGACAACTTGCGCGGACTGGTGATCGGCACCGTGGTATTCTTTACGGCATTCAACCTGCTGGAGGCATCGCTGCCTTCGCTGGTGAGCAAAGTGTCGCCCGCAGGCGGCAAAGGGACGGCCATGGGGGTATATTCCACCAGTCAGTTCCTAGGCGCCGCACTGGGAGGAATCATCGGTGGCTGGTTGTTCCAGCACGGTGGTCTGGGCATGGTGTTCCTCGGTTGCGCAGGGCTGTGCGCCATCTGGTTGGCCACGGCATTGAGCATGAACGAGCCGCCGTATGTAACCAGCCTGCGCATGCCGCTGTCGCCTGAAGGTGTCCGGGAAGCCGGGCTGACCGAGCGCCTGCTGGCTGTGCCGGGTGTGACCGACGCCGTAGTGGTGGCGGAAGAAGCCGCCGTCTATATCAAACTGGATACGAAAATTTTGGACCGTGCGACCCTTGAGCGTCTGGTGAACCCAGCGTCTTCGGCGTGCGAAGCCTAGGAGAACGTTATGGCCCGTGGGGTTAACAAAGTCATTCTGGTCGGCACTTGCGGTCAGGATCCCGAAGTCCGCTACCTGCCCAACGGTAACGCCGTGACCAACCTGAGCCTGGCCACCAGCGAGCAGTGGACCGACAAGCAGTCCGGCCAGAAAGTCGAGCGCACCGAGTGGCACCGTGTTGCCATGTTCGGCAAAGTCGCCGAAATCGCTGGCGAATACCTGCGCAAAGGTTCCCAGGTGTACATCGAGGGCAAGCTGCAGACCCGCGAGTGGGAAAAAGACGGCATCAAGCGCTACACCACCGAAATCATCGTCGACATGCAGGGCACCATGCAGCTGCTGGGCGGTCGTCCGCAGAACCAGCAACAGGGCGGCGACCCGTACAACCAAGGTGGTGGCAACTACAACCAAGGTGGTGGCCAGCAGCAGTACAACCAGGCGCCACGCCAGCAGGCTCCGCGTCCACAGCAGGCTCCACAGCGTCCTGCGCCACAGCAGCCAGCTCCGCAACCGGCCGCTGACTTCGACAGCTTCGACGACGATATTCCGTTCTAACGGATCGCTGCCCGATCAGTACTCGAAAAAAAGCCGCAGCCAGGCAACTGGCTGCGGCTTTTTCATGCGCGCTCTAAAACGGGGTCAATAGAACAACCGTGGCTCTGATGAGTCCAGCAAGCTGGCCAGTTTGGTCAGCGCAAAGGCGAGCTCGTCCCGGGTGGGGGCCATCAGCGCAATGCGCACGCCGTTGGGCGCGTCGCTGCGTTGAGGCAGGAACTGGCTACCGCTGACGACAGTTACGCCGTTGCTGCGTGCCAGGTGGGCGAATTCATCGCTGGTCCAAGGGGCTGGGAGTTCGAGCCAGAGATGGAAACTGTGGGGTTGGCTGCGGATCGAGTACTTGCCGAGGATGTTCTTGGCCATCTGCTGGCGTGCGGCGGCTTCCTCCTGCTGGGTTCTTAACAGTTGGTCCGCCCTGCCGCTGTTGATCAAGTTGCTGGCGAGCTGGGCCATCAAGGGCGAGGGCATCCAGACGCTGCTGCGCACCATCGAGGACAAGCGCGACAACATGTGTGGCGGTGCATACAGATAACCGATGCGCAGCGCCGGCAACACGCTCTTGGACAGGCTGGTCAGGTAAATGGAACGCTCCGGTGCATAGGCGGCCAGGGGCTTGTAGCTGGACGTCGGCGCCAGGAATCCGTAGATGTCGTCATCGATGATGACCAGGTCGAACTCGCGGGCAATAGCGGCGATGGCCTCACGCCGGGCGTGGGGCATGATCGAGTTGGTCGGGTTCTGGTGTGTAGTTACACAAACCAGCAGGGTAGGGCGATGCTCGAGGCAGGCGGCGCGCAGCGCCTCAGGAATCAGGCCATGCTCATCCACGGCCACGCCCTGAAGGCGCCGGCCCAGGCTGTGGGCCAAGGAAATGATACCGGGGTAGCAGAAGGATTCGCACAGAATCACATCGTCGGTTTTCGACAGGCTGCTGAGGGCGACCAGCAGGCCGTGCTGGGCGCCGGAGGTCAAGACCACCTGCTGCCAGCTGGCATCCGGCAGCCAGCGCCTGATCCAGGCCGCGCCCGCTTCCTTGTGGACGGCATGACCACCGTCGGTGACGTAATCGAGCGCCTGGATCAGGTCGGCGGCGTCGGCCAGCTCGTGGAGCGAGCCGCGCAACCACTGTGTCATGTGGGCGTCGTTTGGCTTGATGATCGACAAATCGATCTGGCCGTTTTCATTGCTGATGCCCGTGCTGCGAGTTGCCGGGGCAGCAGGGGCTTTTGAGGGGCGTACAAAGGTGCCGCGTCCTACTTCGCCGATCACCAGACCCCGCTTGGCCGCCTCATCATAAGCCCGGCCAATGGTGCCTGGCGTCACGCTCAGGCGCTCGGCCAAGTCCTTGAGCGTCGGCAATCGGTCGCCGGCTACCAGCTTCCCGCTGGCAATGTCCTGTTCAAGGGCATCGGCGATCATCAGGTAAACCGGTTGCGTCAGGGCGCTGTAATGAGGAACCCACATGAAATGGCACCAGTATAGGGTGAGCGGGCAAGCCTAGCATGAATGCAATAGGGGTGTAATCAAGGTGAATTACTCCCCAAGTCCATTACATGAAGTCACTTGATTTCGCATATACAGACAATAATTACTTATCAATCAAAGAGTTGTGCGAATTGGTAAGATCAAGAAAATAAAGTAATTGAATCGATGATATTTTCCTGATTACCATCATTGGATCGATGTAATCTCGCCGTAACAAGCACCTGACCTGATGTTCGACCTCTGGAGATCCTTATGAAAACCGCATTTGTAACTGGCGCTTCCGCAGGCTTTGGCCGCGCCATCTGCCGCACGCTGGTCGCCGAGGGCTACCGGGTCATCGGTGGCGCTCGGCGCATGGACAAACTCAAGGAGCTCGAGGGCGAACTGGGCGACTCGTTCATCCCGCTGGCGCTGGATGTCACTGATCCGGCCTCGGTGGACGCGGCTGTCGAGTGGATCGGCAAGGCCTCGTTGAACATCGATGTGCTGGTCAACAATGCCGGGCTGGCGCTGGGCATTGATCGGGCGCAGCAGGCCAGTGCCGAGAACTGGCAGCGGATGATCGACACCAACATCACCGGCCTGACGATGGTCACACATAAAATCCTCCCCCGCATGGTCGAGGCCGACAGCGGCCTGATCGTCAATATCGGCTCCATCGCCGGCACCTATCCGTACCCGGGCGGTAACGTGTATGGCGCCAGCAAGGCATTCGTCCGACAGTTCAGCCTCAACCTGCGCGCCGACCTCGCCGGCACCCGGGTACGGGTGAGCAACATCGAGCCGGGCCTGTGTTCGGGTACCGACTTCTCGGTGGTTCGACTCAAGGGCGACCTGGACGCCGTGGAAGCGCTGTACCGCGACGTCGAGGCGCTTCTGCCCGAGGACATCGCCGCCACCGTAGCCTGGATCGCAGCCCAACCGGCGCATGTGAACATCAACACCATCGAGATCATGCCGGTGGCGCAAAGCAGCGCGGGGCTGAACGTGGTGCGTAATCTGCCTCGTACCGCGCAGGCGTGAGGGGCAAGGGCTGTTTCACTGATGAAACAGTCCTTTGAGCCATGTCATCGCGTATTCAGGATTCTTGGCTAGAGTTAGGGTTGGTGGCCATCCGTTGGCCGCCACCGTGAAGTCCTTGAGGCGTCGGCGATGTCCCGACGTCCAGAACCTGATCAGGAGTGCACGATGGACCTCAACCGTCGGCAGTTTTTCAAGGTCGCCGCGATCGGCCTTGGAGGCTCGAGCCTTGCGGCGTTGGGCATGGCCCCGACCCCCGCGTTCGCCGAGCAGGTGCGCCACTTCAAGCTGGCGCACACCAAAGAAACCCGTAACACCTGCCCCTACTGCTCGGTCGGCTGCGGCCTGATCATGTACAGCCAGGGCGATGCGGGCAAGAACGTCAAACAGAACATCATCCACATCGAGGGCGATGCGGACCATCCGGTCAACCGCGGGACCTTGTGCCCGAAAGGTGCGGGCCTGCTGGACTTCATCCACAGCCCGAACCGCCTGCAATACCCCGAAGTTCGCAAGCCTGGCAGCAAGGAGTGGACCCGGATCAGCTGGGACGAGGCGCTCGATCGCATCGCCGATCTCGTGAAAAAGGACCGCGACGCCAACTTCATCGAGAAGAACGCCCAAGGGCAGACGGTCAACCGTTGGCTCAGCGTGGGCTTTCTCGCAGCGTCCGCCGCTTCCAGCGAAGCTGGCTATCTGACGCATAAGGTCATTCGTTCATTGGGTGTTCTGGGGTTCGATAACCAAGCGCGTGTCTGACACGGCCCGACGGTGGCAAGTCTTGCCCCGACGTACGGCCGTGGTGCCATGACCAATCACTGGTCCGATATCGCCAATGCGAATCTGGTCCTGGTGATGGGTGGCAACGCAGCAGAAGCGCACCCGTGCGGCTTCAAGTGGGTGACCGAGGCCAAGGCGCACAACAAGGCGCGGCTGATCGTGGTCGACCCGCGGTTCACGCGTACCGCCTCGGTGGCGGACTATTACGCGCCGATCCGTACCGGAACCGACATCGCCTTCATGGGCGGGTTGATCAACTACCTGCTGAGCAACGACAAGATCCAGCACGAATACGTGCGCAACTACACTGACGTGTCGTTCATCGTCAAAGAAGGCTATGGCTTCGAGGACGGGCTGTTCAGTGGCTATGATGCGGACAAACGCATCTACGCCGACAAGTCCGGCTGGGGCTATGAGTTGGGCGAGGATGGTTTTGCCAAAGTCGATCCGACCTTGCAGCACCCGCGTTGCGTCTACCAGTTGATGAAGCAGCATTACAGCCGCTACACCCCGGAAGTGGCGAGCATGACCTGCGGCATGCCCCAGGACGCCATGATGAAGGTCTGGGAAGAGATCGCCACCTGCTCGCAGCCGGGCAAGACCATGACGATCCTGTATGCACTGGGCTGGACGCAGCATTCGATCGGTGCACAGATCATCCGTAGCGCGGCCATGGTCCAGCTGCTGCTGGGCAACGTCGGCATGCCGGGGGGCGGGGTCAACGCCCTGCGCGGTCACTCCAACATCCAGGGCCTGACCGACCTGGGGCTGCTGTCCAACTCGCTGCCCGGTTACCTCACCCTGCCCGGCGATGCCGAGCAGGACTACGCCGCCTTCATCGACAAGCGCGCCTCCAAACCGCTACGCCCAGGGCAGTTGTCCTACTGGCAGAACTACGGCAAGTTCCATGTCAGCCTCATGAAGGCCTGGTACGGCCCCAACGCTACCGCCGAGAACCACTGGGGCTATGACTGGCTGCCCAAGCTCGATGTGGGCTCCTACGACGTGCTGCGCATGTTCGAGATGATGAGCCAGGGCAAGGTCAACGGCTACTTCTGCCAGGGCTTCAATCCGATCGCCGCGTTGCCGGACAAGAACCGCGTCACCGCTGCGCTGGCCAAGCTCAAGTGGCTGGTCGTGATGGATCCGCTGGCCACCGAGACGTCCGAGTTCTGGCGCAATGCCGGGCCCTTCAACGACGTCGATACCGCCAATATCCAGACCGAAGTGATCCGCCTGCCCACCACCTGTTTTGCCGAGGAGGATGGCTCGCTGGTCAACAGCAGTCGCTGGTTGCAGTGGCACTGGAAGGGCGCCGATGGGCCGGGCGAGACCCGCACCGATGTGCAGATCATGAGCGAGCTGTTCCTGCGCTTGCGTCATCGCTACAAGACCGAGGGCGGTGCGTATCCTGATCCGCTGCTCAACATCAACTGGCCTTACAAGATTCCCGAAGAGCCTTCGCCTAAGGAGTTGGCCAAGGAAATGAACGGCTGGGCGGTCAGCGACTTCACCGACCCTACCGGTGCCACGCTCAAGGCTGGCCAGCAACTGGCAGGCTTCGGCCAGCTCAAGGACGACGGCAGTACGGCGTCCGGCTGCTGGATCTTCGCCGGTAGTTGGACCGAGCAGGGCAACCAGATGGCCCGGCGCGACAACAGCGACCCTTACGGCATGCATCAGGTGCAGAACTGGGCCTGGGCCTGGCCGGCCAACCGCCGCATCCTCTACAACCGCGCCTCCAGCGACCCGCAAGGCAAGCCTTGGGATCCGGAGAAAAAACGCCTGGTGTGGTGGAACGGCAAGGCCTGGACGGGGACCGACGTGCCGGACTTCAAGGTCGACTCGCCGCCGGAAGCGGGGATGAACCCGTTCATCATGAACCCCGAGGGGGTAGCGCGGTTCTTCGCCATCGACAAGATGGCCGAGGGGCCGTTCCCCGAGCACTACGAGCCGTTCGAGACGCCCATCGGCATCAACCCGCTCAACCCGCAGAACAAGAAGGCCATCAGCAACCCGGCCGGGCGCGTGTTCGACTCGGTATGGGACACCCTGGGCAAGGCCGATGAGTTCCCTTACGCGGCGACCACCTACCGACTGACCGAGCACTTCCACTTCTGGAGCAAGCACTGCCGCCTCAACGCCATCGCCCAGCCCGAGCAGTTCGTCGAGATCGGCGAGGTACTGGCCAACGAGAAAGGCATCAAGGCGGGCGACCGGGTGCGGGTCAGCTCCAAGCGCGGGCATATCGAGGCGGTGGCGGTGGTGACCAAGCGGATCCGTCCGCTGAAGGTCAACAACCAGACCGTTCACCAAATTGGCATTCCGCTGCACTGGGGCTTCACCGGCATCACCCGGCACGGCTACCTGACCAACACCCTGGTGCCGTTCCTGGGTGATGGCAATACCCAAACGCCGGAGTCCAAGTCGTTCCTCGTCAACGTGGAGAAAATCTAATGGCCCAGCAAGACATCATCGCCCGCTCGGCCACCACGACCGTACCGCCTTCGGTGCGCCAGCAGCAGGAAGTCGCCAAGCTGATCGACACTACCAAGTGCATCGGCTGCAAGGCCTGCCAGGTGGCGTGCTCGGAGTGGAACGAACTGCGTGACGAGGTCGGCCACAACCATGGCACTTACGACAACCCCCAGGACCTGACCGCCGAAACCTGGACCCTGATGCGCTTCACCGAGCACGAACGCGACGATGGCAACCTGGAGTGGCTGATTCGCAAGGACGGCTGCATGCACTGCGCCGAGCCAGGTTGCCTGAAGGCCTGTCCGAGCCCGGGGGCGATCATCAAGCACGCCAACGGCATCGTCGACTTCAACCAGGACCACTGCATCGGCTGCGGTTATTGCATCACCGGCTGCCCGTTCAACATCCCGCGGATTTCGCAGAAAGACCACAAGGCCTACAAATGCAGCCTGTGTTCCGACCGCGTGGCCGTGGGCTTGGAACCGGCCTGCGTGAAGACCTGCCCGACCGGGGCGATCGTCTTCGGCAGCAAGGATGAAATGAAGGTGCACGCCGCCGAGCGCATCGTCGACTTGAAGTCCCGGGGCTTCGACAAGGCCGGGCTGTATGACCCGGATGGCGTCGGTGGTACCCACGTGATGTATGTGCTGCACCACGCCGACACGCCCAAGTTGTACGCCGGGCTGCCGGATGCGCCGGTAATCAGCCCGTTGGTGGGGTTGTGGAAAGGCATCAGCAAACCGCTGGCGCTGCTGGCGATGGGCGCGGCAGTGCTGGCGGGGTTCTTCCACTATGTGCGGGTCGGCCCGCAGCGGGTCGAGGAGGACGACGCCCTGGCGCCTGCCGATGACAGCGTGCATCAGGTGGACCCGTCGGTGCATGTCTATGATCCGACCAAGCCGGGTGGGCAAGGGGGGCCGCGGCCATGAGCGACAACAAACCGATCCTGCGCTACAACGCCAACGAGCGCAGCAACCACTGGGTCGTCGCGATCCTGTTCGTGATGGCCGGGCTGTCGGGGCTGGCACTGTTCCATCCGGCGCTGTTCTGGCTCAGCCATCTGTTCGGCGGTGGTCCGTGGACGCGCATCCTGCACCCATTCCTGGGCGTGGCGATGTTCGTGTTCTTCCTGGGGCTGGTACTGCGGTTCTGGCGAGCCAACTTCATCACTGCCAATGATCGTTTGTGGCTGCGCCGTATCGACCGGGTGATGCGCAACGAGGAGGAGGGCGTACCTCCGATCGGCAAGTACAACGCTGGGCAAAAGCTGCTGTTCTGGACCCTGCTGCTGTGCATGCTGGTGCTACTGGTCAGTGGCGTGGTGATCTGGCGCGCCTGGTTCAGCCAATACTTCGACATCGGAGCGATTCGCCTGGCGACCTTGCTTCATGCGCTGGCGGCGTTCGTGCTGATCCTCAGCATCATCGTGCATATCTATGCCGGCATCTGGATCAAAGGCTCGGTAGGCGCCATGCTGCATGGCTCGGTCAGCCGCGCTTGGGCACGCAAGCACCATGAGTTGTGGTATCGCGACGTGACCGGCGACAAGACTCCGGGCAATCACGGCAGAAAAGAAGGATGAGCGCTTGAGCACGATACTTGAACCCGGGCAGATCGAAGCGTCGGCCGTGGCGCCGCCGTTTCTGAACCTGCCACCCGCCAACCTGTTCGAACGGCGCGCCGAGCGCCTGGAGCACCTGGCCGAGGGCAATGCCCTTGGCCAGTACCTGATGCTGGTCGCGCGGTTGTGCCGCCTCCAGCAGCAGCTTGTGGATAACCCGCCCGGTGACTTGCCGGTGGCACACGAGCGCCAGCGCCTGTGCATAAGTCATGGCTTGCCGCCGCTGGCAGCCGACAGCCTGGTACGCGAGGGGTCTTGGCTGGCTTGGCTGCAGGCGCTGCTCGAGCGCTTCGATGAGGCGTCCGACGGGCCCTTGGGCGAGGCGCTGCGGACCTTGCGGGAAAGCGACGACAGTCAGCGCAAAGGCTGGGCCATTGCCCTGCTGGCCGGCCAGTACGATGCCGTGCCGGCGGCGCTGGTGCCCTTTATCGGCGCTGCGCTGCAGGCGGCCTGGTCCTATTGGCTGCTGGCGCTGCCGGAGGCTGAACTCAAGCCCGCCGACAGCCTGGCCCAATGTCCGGCCTGTGGATCACCGGCCATGGCTGGGGTGGTGCGCAACCGCGGCAAGCACAATGGCCTGCGATACCTGGTCTGTTCACTGTGTGCCTGCGAGTGGCATGTGGTGCGGGTCAAGTGCGTGTACTGCGAATCGAGCAAGGACTTGCGTTACACCAACCTCGAGGATGACCGGCACGCGCCAGGCAAAGCGCCACTGCGCGCCGAATGCTGCCCTGGATGCCAGCGTTACCTAAAGCAGAGCTACTTGGAGAACGACGCTGCGGCCGAGCCGCTGGCCGATGACCTGGCGAGCCTGGCGCTGGATATCCGCCTGGACGAGGAGGGCTTCCAGCGGCTGGCGCCGAACCTGATGCTGGCGCCGGGATAGAGGAGAGTGTCTACACTGCAACATCGAGTTGCCCTGTTCGCGGGTAAGCCCGCTCCCACAAGGTTTGGCGCATTGCGGTGGGAGCGGGTTCGCCCGCTAGCAGGGCACAACAGACTAAGGATCAGTTTAAGGTAGTACTGCATGTCCTCGAGCCCCGCCAGCGACACCCCACGCCTGCCGTCCATCGACACCCTGCTACGCCACCGAACCTGCGAGCCGCTGATCGAGCGCCATGGCCGCGAGGCAGTACTAGCCACCCTGCGTCAGCTGCTTGGCGATCTGCGCGAACCCGCTCGCCTTGGCCAGATGAGTGCAGTCGAGCTGGCGCCGGATGTCCTCAATGGCCGCGCCGGCGAACGCCTGGCCATCCAGCAGCGCAGCCAGGTCCGCCGTGTTTTCAACCTTACCGGCACGGTGCTGCACACCAACCTGGGCCGAGCGCTGTTGCCTGAGGAGGCAGTGGAGGCCATGCAGATCGCCGCGCGCCACCCGCTGAACCTGGAGTTCGACCTTGCCACCGGCAAACGTGGTGATCGCGACGACCTGATCGAAGGTCTGGCCCGCGAGCTCACCGGGGCCGAGGCCGTGACGGTGGTCAACAACAATGCCGCTGCCGTGCTGCTGGCACTCAACAGCCTGGGCGCGCGCAAGGAGGGCGTCATCTCCCGGGGCGAGCTGATCGAAATCGGCGGCGCCTTCCGTATCCCCGACATCATGGCCCGCGCTGGTGTCCGCCTGCATGAGGTCGGCACCACCAACCGCACCCACGCCCGTGACTACGAAGGTGCGATCAACCCGCGTACCGGCTTGCTGATGCGGGTGCATTGCAGCAACTACAGCATCCAAGGCTTCACCACCCAGGTATCGACCGCCGAGCTGGCAGCCATCGCCCACGCCCATGGTTTGCCTCTGCTGGAGGACCTGGGCAGCGGCAGCCTGCTCGACCTCACCCGCTGGGGCCTGCCGGCTGAGCCCACGGTGCGCCAGGCCCTGGCCGACGGCGCCGACATCGTCACCTTCAGCGGCGACAAGCTGCTCGGTGGACCCCAGGCCGGCATCATCGTCGGGCGCAAGGAGCTGATCGCCAAGATCAAGAAGAACCCCCTCAAGCGCGCTCTGCGGGTCGACAAGATCACCTTGGCCGCGCTGGAGGCCGTGCTGGCGCTGTACCGCAATCCGGATCGGCTGGCCGAGCGCTTGCCCAGCCTGCGCCTGTTGACTCGCCCTCAGGAAGAGATTGCGGCCCAGGCCGAGCGCCTGGCTCCGGCACTCGCAACCTGCCTGGGGGCGCAATGGACCGTGAGCGTCGAGCCGGCCTTGGGCATGATCGGCAGTGGTAGCCAGCCGGTGGCGCGTCTGCCCAGCGCCGCCCTGTGCCTGCGTCCGCAGGTGTCGAAGAAGCTGCGTGGGCGCAGTTTGCACGTGCTGGAGCGCGCCCTGCGCGATCTGCCGGTGCCGGTGCTCGGACGCATCGACGACGACGCCCTGTGGCTCGACCTGCGTCAGCTCGACGATGAGGCCCACTGGCTGGCGCAACTGCGAGCACTGCGCCTGGGGCCGGTCCAGTGATCGTCGGCACCGCCGGCCATATCGACCATGGCAAGACTGCACTGCTCCAGGCCCTGACCGGCCAGGCCGGTGACCATCGCCAGGAAGAGCGCGCCCGGGGCATGACCATCGATCTCGGCTACCGCTATGCTGCGCTGGCCGAGGGGGCGCCCTTGACGGGTTTCATCGACGTCCCCGGACACGAGCGCTTCATCCACAACATGCTCGCCGGTGCCCATGGCATCGACCTGGTGTTGCTGGTGGTGGCCGCGGACGACGGCGTCATGCCGCAGACCCGTGAGCACCTGGCGATCATCGAGCTGCTGGGCATCCCCCAGGCCTTGGTGGCGATCAGCAAGTGCGACCGGGTCGAGCCGCAGAGGGTGACGCAGGTCCAGGCTCAGGTGTCGGCGCTGCTGGCGCCCGGGCCCTATGCGCAGGCGAAGCAGTTCCCGTTGTCCAGCGTCACCGGGGAGGGCGTCGAGGCGTTGCGCCAGGCGCTGCTGGACGCTGAACAAACTGTAGGTCAACGCAGCGCACGCGGCGGTTTCCGTCTGGCCGTGGATCGGGCGTTTGCCGTGGCCGGCGCCGGCGTCGTGGTCACCGGCACCGCCTTGGCCGGGCAGGTCAGCGCGGGCGATACCTTGCTGCTGGGCAAGGCCGGCAAGCCGGTACGGGTGCGCGGGCTGCACGCGCAGAACCAGGCCGCGTTGGTGGCCCAGGCCGGCCAGCGAGTGGCGCTTAACCTCCACGCCGAGCGCCTGGCGCTGGAGCAGATCCATCGGGGCGACTGGCTGGTACCGGACTGGCTGCATGCACCCAGCATGCGGGTGGATATCGATCTCACGTTATTGCCCAGCGAGACGCGTACCTTCGAGCATTTCAGCGCCGTGCACGTGCATCTGGGCACTCAGGATGTCACGGCGCGTGTCGCGTTGCTTGAGGGGGAGAAACTGCAGGCAGGCCAACGGATGTTCGCCCAGTTGCTGCTCAACGCACCTTTGCAGGCGGTGCATGGCGATCGGCTGGTGCTCAGGGATCAGCGCGCCCAACGTACCTTGGGCGGTGGGCGTGTGCTCGATCCCTTTGCCCCGAGTCGGCAGCGGCGAAGTGAAATGCGCCTGCGGCAGTTGCAGGCTCTGAGCGAGGCCCAGGCCTTGGAGCAGGCCTTGCCGGCCTTGCTCGATGCCGCTCCTGGCGGGCTGGATCCGCAACGCTTGGAGCGTCAGTTCAACCGACAGCGCGAAACCTGGGCATTACCTGAAACGGTCCAGGTCATCGCCACGCGGCAAGGGCCATTGCTATTCGCCAGGCACCACTGGCAAGCGCTGAAAGAGCGGGTCACGATGCAGTTGGCGCTGTTCCATGAGCAGGAGCCTGACCAGCTGGGGCCGGATCGCGACCGCCTGCGCAGGTTCGCCGCGTTGCCCATGGAGCGTTCGGCGTTCGTCAGTTTGCTGGAGGAGTTGCTCGAAGCCGGCGTAGTCGTCAGTAGCGGGCCGTGGTTGCATCTGCCGGAACATAAAGTGCAATTGAGCGACGCCGACGCTGTCTTGTGGGCGCTGCTGGAGCCTGAGTTGTCGAGGGGGGAGTACGATCCGCCCTGGGTCAGGACGTTGGCCGCGGCGCAAGGACGCGATGAAGCCGACGTGCGCCTGTTGCTGCGCAAGCTGGCGCGGCTGGGGCTGGTGCACCAGGTGGTGCGCGATCTTTTTTACCCTGAAGCGACTGTCCGGCGCATGGCAGACATGCTGTTGCAGCTGTCGGCCAGTACGCCGATAGTGCAGGTGGCCGCGTTTCGCGATATGTTGGGCATCGGTCGCAAACGCAGTGTTCAGATCCTCGAATACTTCGACCGAATCGGCCTGACCCGGAGGGTCGCCGACCAGCGTTACATCCGAGCCGACAGTGCACTGGCCGAGCAGCAGACCAGGCACTGACTACAAGGAAGGCAATCGCGCCCGGTGGCGCGGCCGGGCTTCAAACCCGGTTGGGGACGGCATCCGTTCCCGGGCAGGTTCGACTCCCGCTGCCTTCCGCCATTTCTCCGAGAACCTCTGGGGAGCGGGTTTATCGAGGCGTCGAACCGCCGCGAATGCGTCAGTCTGGACGGCCTTCAGGCCCGCTCACCGCACAGGTCCAGGGCAAACCAGTGTTCTGCCGCCTGCACATCCAGCCCTGCGCCCAGCAGTGCGAACAGCTTGCCCAGCGCCGCCTCGCGGGTCATGCCGCCGCCGCTGACCAACCCGGTATCGCGCAGGCGGCTGCCAGCGGCATAAGTATCGAACACCACCGAACCTTCAGGGCACTGGCTGATCGCAACGATCATTACCCCGCCTGTGCGGGCTTCGTGCAGCGCGTCCAGCAGCGCCTGGTCATCCGAAGGGCCGGTGCCGCTGCCGTAGCATTCCAGTACCAGACCCTGCACGCCGGTAGCGAGCATCGCCTGCACGAAGCCGGCCTGCAGGCCAGGCACGACCGGCAGCACCGCAAGGCGCACCGGCTGGCGGCGTTGGCGATAATCCAGTGTCGGCGGGATCGCCGTGGCGCGCTCGCCTTCGCGGTGGCGGGGCAGAGCTGCGAAGGCATCGAAGGCTTCGCTGCGCAGCTTCGAGGCCCGGCAGCCATGCAGCAATTGGCCATGGAAGTACAACTGCACGCCATCGCCCAGGCCGCTTTCGAACAAATTCAGGGCGCCAAGCAGGTTGTCCCAGGCGTCGCTGTCCGGCGCACCGGCCGGCAGCATCGAGCCGGTCAGCAACACCGGTACAGGCAAGCCCAGCAGCAGGAACGACAATGCCGCCGCGCTGTAGGCCAGGGTATCGGTGCCATGCAGCACCAGCACACCGTCATGGCCGTCGTGTTCCACCGCCTCGACGATGGCATCGCGCATGGCCAGCCAGTTGGCCTGTTGCATGTTGGCGCTGTCGATCAATGGGTCGAGTTCGCGCAGCGACCACTGAAGGCGGGGCGCCACGGCGTGCAGCGCCAGGTGCTCGCGCATTCGCGCCTCGAAGCCGCTGGCCGGCGCCAGGCCCTCAGGGGTCTGCAGCATGCCGATGGTGCCACCGGTATAGAGGACGAGAAGATTCTTGACTGCACGCATGGAAAGCATCCGTAGCGATGAGCGGAGAAGGAAAGCCGCCCCGGACGGGGCGGCTGGGCAGCAGAGGATATCAGCGCTGTGGCTGAGCTTGGGCGACGGCTTTGTCAGCGGCGGTTTCAGCCTGAGGATTGGCCGGCCAGGCGTTGCGGTCCAGGTCCAGGTCTGCGAACTTGCTGGAGTCGAACACCGGCTGGTCGATGCCCGCGCGGCGCTGTTCGTCGTAGTCGCGCATCACACGCAGACCGACCTTGAATAGCAGGGCCAGAGCGATCAAGTTGACGAACGCCAGGCAAGTCATGGTGATGTCGGCGAAGGCGAACACGGTCGACAGGTCTTGCATCGAACCCCATACCACCAGCGCCAGTACCAGACCGCGGAAGATCATCAGCACGACGCGGTTGCGGCTGAGGAACTGCAGGCTGTTCTCGCCCAGGTAGTAGTTGTAGAGGATGCAGGTGAAGACGAACAGCGACAGGGCGATGCTGACGAACAGACGGCCCCAGTCACCGACCACGGCGGCCAGCGAGTTCTGGGTCAGGACGATGCCATCACCTTCGAAGCCCGGGGTGTAGAAGCCCGACAGCAGGATCAGCAGAGCGGTGCAGGTGCAGATCACGAAGGTATCGAGGAACACGCTGAAGGCCTGGACCACGCCCTGGGCGCCCGGGTGCTTCACGGCGGCCACGGCGGCGACGTTCGGCGCACTGCCCAGGCCCGCTTCGTTGGCGAACACGCCACGCTTCACACCCATTACGATGGCGCTGCCGAGCAGGCCGCCGAACGCAGGGTCGAGGCCGAAGGCGCTCTTGAAGATGGTTTCCAGCATGGCGGGGACGTGTTCGATCTGGGTGCCGATCACGTACAGGGTCACGCCGATGTAGGCCAGGGTCTTGATCGGAACCAGCAGGTCCGACACCGCGGCGATGCGCTTGATGCCGCCGATGAAGGTAATGGCCAGCAGCACTGCCAGGACGATGCCGGTGTGCTTTGGATCGAAGGCAAAGGCGTTCTGCAGCGAGTGGGTCACGGTGTACGACTGCAGGCCGATGAAGGCGAAGCCGTAGGTGACCAGCAGCAGGATCGAGAACACGATCGCCATGCTTTTGAGCTTCAGGCCGTGCTGGATGTAGTACGCCGGGCCGCCGCGGTACAGGCCGTCGCCGTCGGCGCGCTTGTAGACCTGGGCCAGGGTGCATTCGAAGAAGCTGCTGGACATGCCCACCAGCGCGGTGACCCACATCCAGAACACGGCGCCTGGGCCACCGAGGGTCACGGCGATGCCGACGCCCGCGATGTTACCGGCGCCTACACGGCCGGCAAGGCTCAGCATCAGGGCCTGGAACGAGCTCAGTTGGCCTGCCTGGCCGCGGAGGGATTCCTTGAAGACCCCGAACATGTGGCCGAAATGACGGAACTGGACGAACCGAGAGCGGATGGTGAAGTAACCGCCGAGTCCGACGATCAGCACGATGAGGAGTTTCCCGGAAAGGAAATCGTTGAGTGCTTCGAGCATTGAAAAATGACCTCGATTCTTATTGTTCGTGTGGAAAGACCAGCGGGCGGCAGGCGCACCGCTATTGGGGGCGCATGGTTGGCCATGACAACAACGGTTACAATTTCGCGTGTTGCTCTGACTTGATGCGACTTGATGCTAAACTTGCACCACTCGCATCATCTGGACCCTTCTCATGGGCGATCATTTCGCTATCAATCTCAAACTGGCGTGCAGTCATTACCGCTCTATTTCAGAGGTTTGCCGACAGCTTTCGATCAACCGCGCGCAGTTCAACAAGTACCTCAGCGGCCAGAGCCGTCCGACGGCTTACAACCTCAAGCGCATCGGCGACTTCTTCGGTGTCGAGGAATACGAATTGGGTCTGCCGCCCGAGCAGTTCGCCCGCCTGATCGGGGCTCGCAATCTGTCGGCCGAATCCGGACCGCAGAACGACCCGATCAGCGAGCTGTTCAAGCCGCTGCATGCCCATGCGGGCAATCTGTCGCGTTATTGCGGCTATTACTTCGAATATTCCAACTGCATGTCGGTCCCAGGCTCGATTCTGGTGTCGCTGGTGCACCTGTGGGAGGAGCGCGGCAGCTTTCTGTTCGAGCGCCAGGAGCGACAGGAGCGCTCCAGTGCCACCGATCTGCATGCAGAGGTACGTTGCCGCTACCTCGGCGCAGCCTTCCAGTTGCAGGACCGGGTCTTTCTGATCGACTACGAATCACTGACGCTCAACGAGATGAGCCAGACCGTGCTCATCCCCAGCTTCAAGAGCCGCATCACCCGGCTCAACGGTTTGAAGACCGGAGTCTCCAGTGGGGATCGGCGCAACCCGGCCTGTACCCGCGTGGTATGGGAGTACCTGGGCGAGGAGATCAACCGCATCAACGCCTACCGCCAGGTGAGGCTGTACCGCCCGGACGACCCGCGCATCGATGACGACGTACGCGAGCGCCTGAAGGCAGGGCCGATCAGCAACGGCTTGTTCGAGATCGAGTGAGCGCGGTCCCGCGACGCATGCGCCGCGCTGCTTGGCAATTCGTCATCGACGCCGGATGTCCTGTCGCGCCCAGGCATGTGCTGTGGTTGGACTTCCCCGAGAGGAACCCGCAAAATGTCCGCTTCCTTCTATCAACCTGTTCGGATCTGCTGACTCTATGCGTATGCGCCTGATGCTGTTGGGTGGTGGCAATGCCCTCGGGCAAGCGCTGATTCGTCTCGGGGCCGAAGAGGACATCGGATTCCTGGCGCCGCGCCCACCGGAGAACGGCTGGGGGCCGGCCAGTCTTACGCAATTGCTTGACGATCACCGTCCCGATGTCGTGGTCAACCTGGCGTACTATTTCGACTGGTTCCAGGCCGAGTCGGTCAGCGAACAACGCCTGGCGTTGCAGGAGCGGGCCGTTGAGCGGCTGGCCGAGCTCTGCCAGCACCACCAGATCATTCTCGTGCAGCCTTCGAGCTACCGAGTGTTCGATGGCTCAAGGGCCACGGCCTACAGCGAAAAGGATGAGCCGGTGCCCTTGGGCCTGCGTGGCCAGGCGCTCTGGCGGATCGAACAGAGCGTTCGGGCGACCTGTCCGCAGCATGTGCTGCTGCGTTTTGGCTGGGTGCTCGACGAAAGCATCGACGGCGTGCTCGGCCGCTTCCTCACCCGCGCCGAGCAACCCCAGGAGCTGCTGCTGGCCGATGACCGCCGCGGCAATCCGACGCCGGTCGACGACGCCGCACGGGTGATTCTCTCGGTGCTCAAGCAGCTCGATTGCGACGCACCGCTGTGGGGTACCTACCACTACGCCGGCAACGAGGCGACCACGCCGCTGGCGCTGGGCCAGGCGATCCTCGGCGAGGCGGCGCAGTGGCACAAGCTGGCCGTGCAGGCCCCTACGCCCCAGGCCCATGCCGCGCGCCCCGATGCCAGCGAGGAACCGCAGAACGCGGTGCTGGCCTGCAAAAAGATTCTTCACACCTTCGGCATCAAGCCCCGCGCCTGGCGCGCCGGCTTGCCGTCTCTACTGGACCGGTTCTACCGACATGGCTGACGCCCCCATCCTGATCACCGGCGGTGCCGGCTTCATTGGCTCCCACCTGTGCGATGCGTTGCTGGATAAAGGCTATGCGGTACGGGTGCTCGATGACCTTTCCACCGGCAAGCGCGCCAACCTGCGTCTGGACCATCCCGGCCTGGACCTGATCGAAGGCGACGTCGCCGATGCCGAACTGGTACGCCGGGCCACGGCAGGCTGTCGCGCCGTGGTGCACCTGGCCGCGGTCGCGTCGGTACAAGCGTCGGTCGAAGACCCGGTGCGTACCCACCAAAGCAACTTCATCGGTACCCTCAATGTCTGCGAAGCCATGCGCCTGGAAGGCGTGCGGCGTGTGTTGTTCGCCTCCAGCGCGGCGGTTTATGGCAACAACGGCGAGGGCCAATCGATTGCCGAGGACACGCCCAAGGCGCCGCTGACCCCTTATGCGGTGGACAAGCTGGCCAGCGAGCAGTACTTGGACTTCTATCGTCGTCAGCACGCGCTGGAGCCGGTGGTGTTCCGTTTCTTCAATATCTTCGGACCGCGCCAGGATCCATCTTCGCCCTATAGCGGGGTCATCAGTATCTTCTGCGAACGTGCTACCCAAGGCCTGCCGATCACGGTCTTCGGCGATGGCGAGCAAACGCGAGACTTCCTATACGTGGGCGATCTGGTCCAGGTGATGGTCCAGGCGCTGGAACTTGAACAGGTCGAGGAAGGCGCGGTGAACATTGGCCTGAACCAGGCGACCTCGCTGAACCAGTTGCTGGCGGCGCTGGAAAAGGTAGTCGGCAGTTTGCCTGCCATCCAGCACGGGCCGGCGCGCTCGGGCGACATCCGCCATTCACGGGCGGACAACTCCCGCCTGCTGGCGCGTTTCGACTTCCCGCAGCCTACCTCGATGGTCGACGGATTGGCCCGGCTGTTGGGCAAAGCCTGATCTCCTTGATCAGCGCGCGTCACGGGTCATTGCCCATGGCGTACGCGCTGGCGATGGCAGTCCTGCGGGCCGAGTAAACGGCCATCCTTGGCCCGCACCTGCAGGCGTTCGATGGGTTGGCCGCTGACGTTGTCCAGCAGCACCGAGCGCTCATCCCCCGCCTTGAACAGGAAGCGCTCCCCCCACTGGCGTAAGCCAATGACCACAGGAAAGACCGCGCGCCCTTGCTCGGTCAGCACGTATTCCTTGTAGGCACTGCCATCGGACGCCGGCTGCAGTTCGAGCAATCCGCTTTCCACCAGCAGCTTCAGCCGCGCGGCCAGGATGTTCTTCGCCAGTCCCAGGTTTTTCTGGAACTCACTGAAACGTCGCAGGCCATCGAAGGCGTCTCGCAGGATCATCATCGACCAACGGTCGCCGATTACGTCCAGGGCACGGGCCACCGGGCAGGGGTCGTTTCTCTCGTCGGGCATGGGCGTACTCTGTGTGGGATAACTGGTTGCAGATTAAAACCAGCTTTGCTAAATAGCCAGCAGCTGGTTTCTATTTGAAACCAGATTGCCTGAGGAGCTTGCCATGCCTTCCCTGACATCCGCGTCGCCTGGCCACATGCAGCCAAGCCGGGCGCTGACCTTGCTGCTCGCGGCCGCCTGTGCCCTGGCGGTCGCGACGGTGTACTTCGCCCAACCTTTACTCGAATCCATGGCGCGCAGCCTGGCGATACCCCAGGCCTACATCGGCTTAGTGGTGGGCGCGACCCAGGCGGGGTACGCCATTGGCTTGCTACTGATTGTTCCGTTAGGCGATCTGCTTGATCGCAAACGCCTGATTCTTGGTCAGTTGCTGATGTCGGCGTTGGCATTGCTGGCAGTGAGCATGGCCTGGGATTGGGCCGTGCTGCTGGCAGCCATGGGAATGGTCGGGCTGATGGCGGTGGTGGTTCAGGTAATGGTCGCTCATGCCGCAACCTTGGCTTCGCCGTCCAGACAAGGGCAGGTGGTAGGCACGGTCACCAGTGGCGTGGTGGTGGGTATCCTGCTGGCGCGTCTGGTCGCAGGTGGCCTTGCCGACCTGACCGGCTGGCGTGGTGTCTATGTCGGGGCGGCCGGCTTGTCGCTGGCGATGGCATTGCTGTTGTGGCGGGCGTTGCCTGCTGTCGCGCGCAATCAACAGGGGCCGGGGTACTGGAGACTGCTGGGCTCGCTGGTCGGGTTGTATCGGCATGATCGGCTGTTACGCCAGCGTGGCCTGTTCGCGTTGCTGGTCTTCGCCGTCTTCAGCGTGTTCTGGAGCGCCATGGTATTGCCCCTGAGCGTTGCGCCCTTGGCCCTGAGCCCTACCCAGGTTGGCCTGTTCGGTCTGGCGGGCCTGGCCGGTGCTTTGTCGGCATCGTGCGCTGGACGCCTGGCCGATCGCGGGCTGGGCAACCGTACCACTGGCCTGGCATTGGCGCTGCTGGCGTTGTCATGGCTGCCGAGCGCCCTGCTTGAGCAATCACTATGGGCCTTGGTGGTGGGGGTGTTGATTCTGGATTTAGCAGTGCAGGCGGTGCATGTGACCAACCAGAGCCTACTGCTGGCCGGACGTGGCGAAATGGCGAGTCGGCTGATCGGCGCCTACATGTGCTGTTACTCGATCGGCAGTGGGTTAGGGGCGGTGGCCGCGACCTGGGTATATGCCCGATGGGGCTGGCTGGCGGTGTGTGGCCTGGGCGCGTCGATCAGCGCTTTGGCCTTGGGCTACTGGGGGTGCCTGGAGTTTGGCGGGAGCGTGAAGCGTGACATGGCGGCCGAGGCCGCCATGTCGGGTGGGGATCAGAACTTGTAGCCCAGGCCCACCATGTAGACCCACGGATCGACATCCACGTCGACCTTGGTCTTGCCCACGCTCAGGGCGCTTGGGCCGTCCACGGTGGCCTTGGTGTCGATGTCGATGTACCAGACCGAGGCGTTGACCAGCAGATTCTCGGTGAGCATGTAGTCCATGCCCAGCTGGGCAGCCAGACCCACCGAATCTTGCAGCTTCAGGTTGCTGAAGCCCTGCTTCTTGCGGGAGCTGCTGAGGTCTTCATCGAAGAAGGTGGTGTAGTTGATGCCAACGCCCGCGTAAGGCTGGAACTTCGAGGAAGGCTCCATCGGGTAGTACTGCAGCGACAGGGTCGGCGGCAGTTGCTTGATGTCGGCCAGTTTGCCATCCAGGCCAGGGCCAAGGCCTTTGACAGCCACGGTGTGGTTGAACGGCGTGGCAGCCAGCAGCTCCAGGCCGACGTGGTCGGTGAGCATGTAGGCGAAGGTCAGGCCCAGCTGGGTGTCGCTGTCCAGGGTCGCCTTGGTGCCCGATACCTTGGTGCCATCGAGCTTGAGGTCGCTGCTGTCTTCGTTCGGCGCTACGGTGATGGCACCGGCACGCATGATGAAGTCACCGGCCTGGTGGGCATGGGCGACGGGGGCAGCGAGCGCCAGGGCAATGAGCGAGGCGCCGAGCAAGGACTTGTTCATGGAAGCTCCCAAAGGACGTAAGTAATCGAGTAGTCCAATGGTAAGGAGCCGGCCGAAACGAACTGTTGATTCAGCTCAACGAAGACGTGTCACAACGCCTAAACAGCGCTCATTGAAGCTCGTAGGCGTAGATCTTTTCAGCTTCCATCTGGTAACCGGCATCGGCCAGTTCACTGCTGGTGGCTTTGACCTGCATCCGGCCTTCGATCCAGTAGGGCTGGTAGAGGTCTTCGATGCGCACGCCCATCTCGCTGACGATATGCACGATCTGGTTCGGCGGTGGCGGCGGCACGTGGATGCAGGCGCCGTAATAGGGCACCAGGAGGAACTCGGTGGTACGGCCTTCCTCGCTCACTTCCAGCGGCACGATGTAGCCGGGCAGCTTGACCCACTGGCCATCCAGCGCCTTGACCACCGGAGCGTGGGGCGCCTGCTGGCGCGCGGCAGGGGCTGATTCGGCCAGGGCGTTACCCAGCTGTGACAGATCATGCAGCGGTGCCATCTGGGCTGGGACCACCGGCGCTCCCTCCGGGATCAAGGCAGGCCAGTCCAGGGTTCTGGGCTCGTCGCCCCAGGCAGGGGACAGAATGAACAGCAGCAACAGCACAAGTTTGCGACGCATGATCGATTCTCAGAGATGGATCGACAGGCCATCGGCCAAAGACTGACGATAGGCACGCCAGGCCGGCACGCTGCCCATCAGCAGCGCGGCACCCAGGATGATCGCCAGCAGCGTCCATTCATGGGCGCTCGGCCAAGCCAGCGGCAGGTAGAGGCCATAGTTGGCCTGCACGTAGCCTTGGGTCAGGGCGATTCCCGCATACAGCAAGCCTAGCCCGGCACCGATACCGGCCAGTGCCAGGGTGAGCGCTTCGAGCACCAACAGCCCGGCTATGTGCCAGGGGCGCGCGCCCACCGAGCGCAGGATGGCCATTTCCCGGCGGCGCTCGTTGAGGCTGGTGAGGATCGCCGTGAGCATGCCAATCAAACCCGTCAGTACCACGAACAGCGACACCACGAACAATGCCTGTTCGGCTGTGCCCATCAAGCTCCAGAGTTCCTGCAGAGCAACCCCAGGGAGGATTGCCAGCAGCGGCTCGCTACGGAATTCGTTGATTTCTCGCTGCAGGCTGAAGGTGGCGATCTTGTTGTTCAGGCCCAGCATGAACGCCGTGATCGCGGCGGGTTGCAAGTCCATGCCGCGCGCCTGGTCGGCGCTGATGCGTCCGGCGCCACGGGCTGGAACGCCGTTGTGCCAATCGACGTGGATTGCCTCCATGCCGGCCAGGCTGATGTGCAGGGTGCGGTCCACCGGCGTGCCGGTGCGTTCGAGGATGCCGACGACGGTAAAGGGTTTGTCGTCGTGCTTGACCAGGCTGATGGCGGCCACGCCGTGGGCCAGCACCAGCTTGTCACCGAGTTTGTAGTGCAGCGCCTCGGCCACTTCGGCGCCCAGCACCACTTCGAACGGGTCCGCTGCGAAGGGCCGGCCCTGGCTCAGGGCCAGATGTTGCTGGCGTGCGAACTGGTAATGGTCGAAGTAATCGCCTGTGGTACCCATCACCCGATAGCCGCGATGGGAGTCGCCGAGGGAAATCGGGATGGCCCATTTCACCCGCGGGTCCTTGGCGTAGTGTTCGAAGCTGTCCCAGCGGATGTTGTTGGTGGCATTGCCGATGCGAAACACCGAGTACAGCAACAGGTTCACCGACCCCGAGCGGGCGCCGACGATCAGGTCGGTGCCGCTGATGGTGCTGGCGAAGCTGGCGCGGGCCTCCGTGCGCACACGCTCCACAGCCAGCAACAGGCACACCGACAGTGCGATGGCAAAGGCCGTCAGGAAGGCGGTGAAGCGGCGGTTGGCCAGGCTGGCCAGGGCAAGGCGGAGCAAGTACATCAGGCCTCCTGGGGCTTGGCCGCGCGATTGAGTTCGACCAAGGACAAGTGACGGTCGAACAGCGGAGCCAGGCTCTGGTCATGGCTGACGAACAGCAGGCTGGAGCCGGCCGCACGGCATTCGTCGAACAACAGGCGGATGAACGCCTCGCGGGTATCGGCATCCAGCGCCGAGGTGGGCTCGTCGGCGATCACCAGCTCGGGCTGGCCAATCAACGCCCTGGCGGCGGCGACCCGCTGCTGCTGGCCGATCGACAGGCTGTCTGCGCGCCGGGCAAGTAGCGCCGGGTCAGTCAGGCCCAGGTGGGCCAACAGCGTGGCGGCCGCCTGGTCGATGCTGCCATGGCGCTGGACCGCCCGTGCGGCGCGGCTGCGTGAGAAGCGGCAGGGCAACTCGACGTTCTCCCGTACCGAGAGAAACGCCAGCAGGTTGAACTGCTGGAAGATATAGCCGGTGTGGTCGACCCGAAACCGATCACGGGCGCCCTGGCCCAAGGCGGCGAGGTCCTGGCCGAGCAGCAGGATCCGGCCTTGATCGGGGCGATTCACCCCGCCCAGCAAGCCGAGCAATGTAGTCTTGCCGCTACCGCTAGGGCCCTTGAGGAACAGCGCTTCACCGGCTTGCAGGCGAAACGCGGGGATGTCCAGCAAAGGTGGCTGGCCGGGCCAGGCGAACCGCAGCCCTTGTAGGTCGATCAGCGCCTGGCTCATTCAGAACGCGACCACGCTGTTGGTGGGGGAGGCTTGCAGGCCTTTCTGGCCGTTCGGGCCAATCAATTGCACATTGATCTTCTGGGTCGCCGGGAAAGCCCGGAACAGCGGGGCGAGGTCTACCTGGGCGAGCTTGCCAGGCGCTACGCATTTGAATTGGTAATGGGCGTTGACGTCGGCGTGTTCATGCCCGTGCTCGTGACCATGCTCGTCATCGTCGTGGGCGTGTGGTGCATCGCCAAACAGCGGGCTGCCGAGTTCCTGGGCGTCCTCCGTGCAACCGGCGGCCTGGTCCACGCCGAATAACTTCAACGGTTGCTCAAGTTGCTGGCGTACGGCGGCGACCTTGGCCTTGTCGGTGTCGCGGGTGGCTGCATGCTCGAAGCCGACCAGGTTCATCGCCGGGCTGTCCAGCTCCAGTTCCAGGGTATTGCCATCGAGCACCACGTTGAGCGTGGCCACACCATGTTCATGGGCGCCGAGGGTATCGTGGGCATGATCGTGATCATCGTGGGCCTGGGCTGCAACCAAGGGAAGCAGGGCGAAGGGTAGGGCGAGAAGCAAGCGGCGCATGGAGGACTCCAGGGGCGGGCAAGAAATGGTTTCGTAATGTTATAACAAGTTTTTCGGCGCTGACCACCTGCCTGGCGCAGGTTTCATGTTCATGGGAGCATGAAGCCATCGACCCTGTAGGTAAGGAAGGTAGCGTGAGAATACGTGGACAAATCGGCGATTGGCCGGTGGACCTGACCATCGAGCTGGAGCCTGCGGAGTGGGCGCAGTTGGGACGTCAACTGGAGGCGCCGGCCATTGCCGAAGCGGCGGCTACGAACGCAACCACCCCACCACAGCAGGACGATGGGCAATGGTTGGCTGCCTGTGAGCTGCTGCGTCAGGCCGTGCAGATCAGCGGGCCGGA
Source organism: Pseudomonas sp. CK-NBRI-02 (assembly GCF_008124495.1). NCBI lineage: Bacteria > Pseudomonadati > Pseudomonadota > Gammaproteobacteria > Pseudomonadales > Pseudomonadaceae > Pseudomonas > Pseudomonas sp. CK-NBRI-02. The sequence continues at coordinate 62,221 of NZ_VSJH01000012.1, forward strand.
GTTGCTGGGGCGCCTGGAAGGACTCGCCGGCAGCACGGCAGCGGGCAAGCGGCTGTTGGTGCGTTTGCGCCACAGCAATGAGGTGAAGGTGGAAAGCGGCCCGGACGCGCCGGTGTATCACTGGGTAGGATGAGCGAGGGCCGCTGTGCGGCCCATCGCAGGCCATCCCGACAGCACATTGGGAGCTGGCGTAGCCTGCGCTTGGGCTGCAAAACAGCCGCAATGACGATCAGAACATCGCCGCCGACAGCTTACGCCGATAAACGCTCACCAGCGGATGATCATTGCCCAGCAGCTCGAACACCTGCAGCAACGCCTTCTGCGGCAGGCCATCTTCGTAGCCGCGGTTGCGCTGGAATAACTTGAGCAGGCCCTCGAGCGCTGGCTCGTACTGCTGGCGAGCCAATTGCTGGATGCACAGCTGGTAGGTTGCTTCGTCATCCTGCGGGTTCTGCGCCAGGCGGCTCTTGAGCTCGGCAACTTCCGGCAGGCTGGCGGCCTGGCGCAGGAAGGTCAGCTGGGCCTTGGCGCCGGCCAGGGCGGCCTTGTGCTCGTCGGTCTTGACCGCATCCAGCACCACCTGGGCTTCGCCCAGCTCGCCTCGCTCGGCCAGGCAACGGGCATAGAGGATCAGCCCCTCGACATTGCTGTTGTCTTCGCTCAGCAGCGCCTGGAGCAGCGCTTCGGCTTCGCTGAAGCGGCTTTCGGCGAACAGTGCCTTGGCCTGCTCCAGCGGCGAGGCGGTCGGTGCGGCGGGCATTTGCACGTGGGGTTCGAGCATCGCGCGGATGGCCGACTCAGGCTGGGCGCCGGCAAAACCGTCGACCGGCTGACCGTCCTTGAACAACACCACGGTCGGCAGGCTGCGGATACCGAACTGGGCGACGATCTGCTGCTCCACATCGCAATTGACCTTGGCCAGCAGCAACTCGCCCTGGTAACCCTCGGCGATCTTGGCCAGCAACGGCATCAGCGCCTTGCACGGCGCGCACCATTCGGCCCAGAAATCCACCAGCACCGGCTTGTGAAAAGAATTCTCGATGACCAGTTGCTGGAAGGTGGCATCGCTGGCATCGAAAATGTACGGCGTGTCTTGGTTCATCGCGACTCTCGCAAATCCTTGAATGGCACCACTATAAAGGCTCGCGGCTGGCGTGGTACAGGCTGACCCGGCGGAATTCGTGTGGCTCGGCCAGGTCCGGCAGGGTCAGCGCCTCGAGCACGCCAAGCGCCTGATAGCGCGGATGATCGAAGTTGCGCACCCGGGAATCGGCCACCAAGGCCTGGCGACCGCGGCTGAGGAATTCATCGAGCAGTGGCAGGTTGGCGCGGTCGTAGAGCACGTCGGCGACGAGGATCAGGTCGAAGCGGTCTTGTTCTGTGAAGAAATCGCCGCTGTAGCCAAGTTTCACGCCGTTGAGTGCGGCATTGGCGCGACAGGCATCCAGTGCCAATGGGTCGAGGTCGCAGGCCACGACTTCCAGTGCGCCTGCACGTGCGGCGGCGATACCGGCGATACCTGAGCCTGCGCCGAAGTCCAGCACCCGCTTACCGCGTACCCAGTGCGGTTGCTCGGCCAGGTAGCGGGCCATGGCCAGGCCGCTGGCCCAGCAGAAGCTCCAGTACGGCGGTTCGTCGAGGATGCGCCGGGTTTCCTCGGGGCTGAAGGCGCGGTCCATGTTGTCGGCGTCGATCAGCCACAGCTTCAGTTCGCAGTCAGGTAGCTCGCTCTCGACCAGACGCGCCTCGCCGATCAGACCGCTCAGGGCCCGCTGCAGATGCAATGGGGGCATCTAGGGCGCCTTCTCGAAGCGCAGGGGACCAGTGACCTGGGTGGTGGCCTGGGCGATACGCAGAGGTGGCAGGTGCAAGATCAACTGCCCAGAGCGACTGGCCCGGCCGCGCAACTCCACGCGAGCGCCGGCAGGGAAGGCTTCGGGGCTGAAGCGCAGGCGGTAGGGCAGGTCCTGTCCGGTACCGGTGAGGTTGCTGCTCGCCAGCAGGCGCTGCGGGCGGCCACGCTCATCGATGACCAGCAGCGCCAGTTCCACTTCGGCGCCGGCCGGCACTTGTAGCAAGGTGCCGCTCAGTTCGCGCTGATAGGCCGGCAGCGGGCCCAGCTCCTCGCCTTTTTTCTTCACGGCCTTGGCCGGGGGCGCGGTGACAGTTTGCTCGGGCTTGGGTTGGTCGCTGCCGCAGGCGGCGAGCAGGCCGGTGAGGCACAGCACGACGAGCGCTCGGTAATGCATGGGGTAATCCTTCGCAGGCAGAATTCCATGGATGGTAACCCCTTTGGCTTGTCTTGCCAGTGGGATGCGCTACCATGGCCCTCCCTTTTTTTGTTGCCTGCCACCATGCACTGTCCCTTTTGCGGTGCCAACGACACCAAGGTCATCGACTCGCGCCTGGTCGCCGAGGGCGAACAGGTGCGCCGCCGCCGTGAATGCGTCGCCTGCGGCGAGCGCTTCACTACCTTCGAGACCGCCGAGCTGGTCTTGCCCCGGCTGATCAAGCAGGACGGCACCCGCCAGCCCTTCGATGAAGAAAAACTGCGCGCTGGCATGCAGCGAGCGCTGGAAAAACGTCCGGTCAGTGTCGAGCGTCTGGAAGCGGCGCTGGCGCACATCAAGCACAAGCTACGCGCCACCGGTGAGCGCGAGGTCAAGTCGCTGGTGGTGGGCGAACTGGTGATGGCCGAGCTGCGCAAGCTCGACGAAGTCGCCTACATCCGTTTCGCATCGGTCTACCGGCGCTTCCAGGATCTGGACGAGTTCCGCGAAGAAATCGACCGCCTGGCCCGAGAGCCCGCCAAAGAATGACCATGCCAAGCCAAACCGCCATCCTCGATGCCCACTACATGGCGCGAGCCCTGGAATTGGCCCGCAAGGGCCTGTACAGCACCCATCCCAACCCGCGTGTAGGGTGTGTGATCGTGCGGGACGGCGAGGTGGTCGGCGAAGGCTGGCACGTGCGAGCCGGCGAACCCCATGCCGAAGTCCATGCCCTGCGCCAGGCCGGCGAGCGCGCACGAGGTGCGTGTGCCTACGTGACGCTCGAGCCGTGCAGCCACCATGGCCGCACCCCCCCATGCGCCGAGGCGTTGGTGCAGGCTGGCGTGGCCCGGGTCGTGGCGGCGATGCAGGACCCCAACCCGCAGGTGGCAGGCAAAGGCCTGCGTCGCTTGGCCGAGGTCGGCATCGAGGTCAGCAGCGGCGTGCTCGAGGCTGAGGCCCGGGCGCTCAATCCGGGCTTTCTCAAGCGCATGGAGCATGGGCTGCCATTCGTGCGGGCCAAGCTCGCCATGAGCCTGGACGGTCGCACTGCCATGGCCAGCGGCGAGAGCCAGTGGATCACCGGCCCTGCAGCGCGCGCCGCGGTACAGCGCCTTCGCGCCCGTTCCAGCGTGGTGCTGACCAGCGCCGAAAGCGTGCTGGCCGACAACGCCCGCATGACCGTGCGCGGCGCCGAACTGGGCCTGGACCCGGACACCACCGCCCTGGCCCTGGCACGTCCGCCATTGCGTGTCCTGATCGACGGACGCTTGCGTCTGCCGCTGGACGCTCCGTTCTTCCAGGCCGGCCCGGCCCTGGTGGTGACCGCCGTCGCCGCCGACCCTCGCTACGCCCAGGCTGGCCACGAACTGCTGAGCCTGCCAGGCGAGCATGGCCGGGTCGATCTCCCAGCCTTGCTGCGCGCCCTGGCTGCCCGTGGTGTCAACGAAATCCTGCTGGAGGCCGGCGCTGGCCTGGTCGGCGCCTTCGCGAGCCTGGGTTTGGTGGATGAGTTCCAGTTGTTCGTCGCTGGCACCTTCCTGGGCAGCAGTGCTCGCCCGCTGCTGGACTGGCCGCTGGCAAAGATGAGCGAGGCCCCGCGTTTGAAAATCACCGAGGTGCGCGCAGTCGGCGATGACTGGCGGATCACGGCCATTCCCTTGCCGGCGTCCGGCGTATAATGCCTGGCTTGCCACGCGCAGCCCTGTTCCCGAGGAGGACACCATGTTCACCGGCATCATCGAATCCATCGGCACCATCCGCAGCCTGACGCCCAAAGGCGGTGACGTGCGCGTCTATGTAGAGACCGGCAAGCTTGACCTGGCCGACGTCAAGCTCGGCGACAGCATCGCCGTCAACGGCGTCTGCCTGACGGCCGTGGAACTGCCAGGTGACGGCTTCTGGGCCGATGTCAGCGTCGAAACGCTCAAGCGTACCGCCATGGTCGATCTCAAGAGTGGCAGCCGGGTCAACCTGGAAAAAGCCCTGACCCCCACCACCCGCCTGGGCGGTCATCTGGTCAGCGGCCACGTCGACGGCGTCGGCGAGATCATTTCGCGCAGCGATAACGCGCGCGCTATCCAGTTCCGCGTGCGTGCGCCCAAGGAGCTGGCCAAGTACATCGCCCACAAAGGGTCGATCACCGTCGACGGCACCAGCCTGACGGTCAATGAGGTCGATGGCGCTGAGTTCGAGCTGACCATCGTCCCGCACACCCTGTCCGAAACCATCATGGCCGACTACCGCGCAGGTCGTCGGGTCAACCTTGAGGTCGACCTGCTGGCCCGTTACCTGGAGCGTCTGCTGCTGGGCGACAAGGCTGCCGAGTCGAGCAAGGGCAGTGGCATCACCGAAAGCTTCCTGGCCGCCAACGGCTACCTGAAATCCTGATTGAGAAGGGGGTGCCGAGTGGCGCTCAACAGCATCGAAGAGCTGGTGGAAGACATCCGCCAGGGCAAAATGGTCATTCTCATGGACGACGAAGACCGTGAGAACGAAGGCGACATCATCATGGCCGCCGAGTGCTGCCAGGCCGAGCACATCAACTTCATGGCCAAGCACGCCCGTGGCCTGATCTGCATGCCGATGACCCGCGAGCGCTGCGAAACGCTCAAGCTGCCGCTGATGGCGCCACGCAACGGTTCGGGCTTCGGTACCAAGTTCACCGTATCGATCGAAGCGGCCGAAGGCGTCACCACCGGCATCTCCGCCGCCGACCGCGCGCGCACCGTGCAGGTGGCCGCCGCTCGCGATGCCAAGGCCGACGACATCGTCAGCCCAGGCCATATCTTCCCGCTGATGGCCCAGGCCGGCGGCACCCTGGCCCGCGCCGGGCACACCGAAGCGGCCTGCGACCTGGCGCGCATGGCTGGGTTCGAGCCCAGCGGTGTGATCTGCGAAGTGATGAACGACGACGGCACCATGGCCCGTCGCCCGGAACTCGAGGCCTTCGCCGCCGAGCACGGCCTGAAGATCGGCACCATCGCCGACCTGATCCACTACCGCATGATCCACGAGCGCACCGTGCAGCGCATCGCCGAGCAGCCGCTGGACAGCGAGCTGGGTCAGTTCAATCTGGTCACCTACCGCGACGCGGTGGAGGGCGATGTGCATATGGCCCTGACCCTGGGCACCATCTGCGCCGAGGAGCCGACCCTGGTGCGCGTGCACAACATGGACCCGCTGCGTGACCTGCTGATGGTCAAGCAACCGGGCCGCTGGAGCTTGCGTGCAGCGATGAGTGCCGTGGCCGAGGCCGGCAGTGGCGTGGTACTGCTGCTGGGCCACCCGCTGGATGGTGACGTGCTGCTGGCGCACATCCGTGAAAGCGCCGGTGACGCCCAGCCCAAGACCCCGACCACCTACAGCACCGTCGGTGCCGGCTCGCAGATCCTGCGTGACCTGGGCGTGCGCAAGATGCGCCTGATGAGCTCGCCGATGAAGTTCAACGCGATATCCGGATTCGATCTGGAAGTTGTAGAATACGTGCCCTCCGAGTGACACAGGCGTAACTGTCGTCCTGCCGCTCGTGTCCAAACCCTCCCGCAGGCCGCGTGTGCGCGGCCTCGCTCTTTAAGATGAGAACACCGGAATGACCCTGAAGACCATCGAAGGTACCTTCATCGCCCCCAAAGGTCGCTATGCTTTGGTGGTTGGCCGCTTCAACAGCTTCGTCGTCGAAAGCCTGGTGAGCGGTGCCGTTGATGCCCTGGTACGCCATGGCGTCAGCGAAAGCGACATCACCATCATTCGTGCCCCGGGCGCCTTCGAGATCCCGCTGGTTGCACAGAAAGTCGCCCAACAAGGCGAATACGACGCGATCGTCGCCCTGGGCGCGGTGATCCGCGGCGGTACCCCGCACTTCGAATACGTGGCGGGCGAGTGCACCAAGGGCCTGGCCCAGGTGTCCATGGAGTTCGGTGTTCCGGTGGCCTTCGGTGTTCTGACCGTCGACTCCATCGAGCAAGCCATCGAGCGTTCCGGCACCAAGGCCGGCAACAAAGGTGCCGAAGCTGCCCTGTCCGCCCTGGAAATGGTCAGCCTGCTGGCGCAGTTGGAGGCCAAGTGATTAGCGACGAAAGCGATCGTTTCAACCCGCGCGAGCCACGCGCGGCGGATGCCGGCAAGCCCTCGAAGAGCGCCAAGCGCCGCGAAGCCCGCAAGCTCGCGACCCAGGCGCTGTATCAGTGGCACATGGCCCAGCATTCGCTGAACGAAATTGAGGCTCAGTTCCGGGTCGACAACGATTTCTCCGATATCGATGGCGCCTATTTCCGCGAGATCCTGCACGGGGTTCCGGCAATCAAGGGCGAGATCGACAAGGCCCTGGCTCCGTGCCTGGACCTGCCGCTTGAGGAACTCGATCCGGTCGAGCTCGCGGTGCTGCGCCTGTCCACCTGGGAGTTCATCAAGCGCGTCGACGTGCCGTACCGCGTCGTGATCAACGAAGGCGTGGAGCTGGCCAAGGTCTTCGGTGCCACCGATGGTCACAAGTTCGTCAACGGTGTGCTGGACAAGCTGGCTCCGACGCTGCGTGACGCGGAAGTCAAGGCGAACAAGCGCTGATCGCGGCGCTTTCCGACCATGGGTGAGTTCGAGCTGATCCGCCATTACTTCGCTGCCGCGTCCTGTGCGCAGGGCGGCGAAGGTGTGGTCCTCGGCATCGGTGACGACTGCGCCCTGCTGGAACTACCGGTCGGCGAGCAGTTGGCGGTGTCCACCGACACCCTGGTCGAAGGCGTGCATTTCCCTGCGGCCTGCGACCCACTGCTACTTGGCCAGCGTTCCCTGGCGGTAGCCGTCAGCGACTTGGCGGCCATGGGCGCCGACCCGATCGGTGTCACCCTGGCCCTGACATTGCCCGGGGTTGGCGCCGACTGGCTCAGGCAGTTTGCCGACGGCCTCAACCTCATGGCCCACCGATGCGGTGTCAGCCTGATCGGCGGCGACACCACCCGCGGCCCCTTGAGCATCACCGTCACCGTGTTCGGCAAAGTGCCCGCCGGGCAGGCCCTGCGCCGTAGCGGTGCCCGGCCGGGCGATTTGCTGTGTGTCGGCGGTCATCTGGGCAACGCCGCAGGTGCCTTGCCGCTGGTGCTGGGCCAGCGCCAGGCGCCGGTCGAGGTCGCCGAGCCGCTGCTTGCCCACTACTGGTCGCCGATGCCTCAGCTTGTCTTGGGCCGGCAGCTGCGCGGTCGGGCCACGGCAGCACTGGATATCTCCGATGGGCTGCTCGCCGACTGCGGCCACATTGCCAAGGCTTCGGGCGTTGCCTTGGAGGTGAACGCCGAGCAGGTGCCCGTCTCGCCGGCTCTGGAAGCCTTTCTGGGGCGCGAGGCGGCCCTGTACGCCGCGCTCACCGGCGGTGACGACTACGTACTGGCGTTCACCCTGCCTGAAGCACTTCTTTCATCCTTGCCTGAAACGGGCGTCATCCATGTCATCGGCCGCGTGCGCGAAGGGCAGGGTGTGAGCCTGCGCGACCGGCAGGGCCAGGACATCACCCCGACGCAACGGGGCTATCAACATTTTAGGGAGACACCGTGACCGACCACCCCAACCAGGTGCCTGCGGAGTTCGTTCCGCCTTCGGTCTGGCGCAACCCCTGGCATTTCATTGCCTTTGGCTTCGGTTCCGGCACTTTGCCCAAGGCGCCCGGCACCTGGGGCTCGCTGGTCGCCTTGCCGTTCATCCCGCTGTGGCAGATGCTGCCGGACTGGGGTTACTGGCTATTGCTGGGCATCACCATGCTGTTTGGCTTCTGGCTGTGCGGCAAAGTCGCCAATGACTTGCGGGTGCACGACCATGAGGGCATTGTCTGGGACGAGATGGTCGGGATGTGGATCACCCTGTGGCTGGTGCCAGAAGGCTGGCAATGGCTATTGGCGGGGTTCTTGATGTTCCGCTTCTTCGACATCCTCAAGCCGTGGCCGATCCGCTGGGTCGACCGTCACGTGCACGGCGGTGTCGGGATCATGCTCGACGACATCCTGGCTGGTGTGTTCGCCTGGCTGGGCATGCAGGTGTTGGTATGGGTGGTTGCCTGACTTAAGGAGTGGGTCATGGGCATAAGGACGGTGCTGCTGGCAATGGTGTTGCTGCTTGGCCCAGGGGCGAGCGCGGTCATGGCTGAAAGCCTGCCCAGGCAGATCCATCTGGTCAGCGAAGAGTGGCTCGACTACACCAACGCCGATGGCACCGGCGTGGCGTGGGATGTGCTGCGCAAGGTCTTCGAGCCCGCAGGCGTGAAGGTACTGACCCAGAGCGCGCCTTACAGCCGGGCGGTAGGGTTGGTCAAGCGCGGCGAAGCCGATGCCTGGGTGGGCTCCTACCACGAGGAAAACGACGACAACCTCTATCCCCGCTGGCATTTCGATGTGGATCACATCTATGCCCTGGGCCTGGTCAGCAAGCCTGTGCCGACGCCCGAGAGCATCGGCCAGTACCGGCTGGCCTGGGTACGCGGCTATGAGTTCCAGAACTACCTGCCTCATGTCAAAAGGTACCGCGAGGTCCAGCGCCGCGAAGGTATCCTGCCGATGCTCGAGCACGATCGTGTGGACTTCTACATCGATGCCTTGACCGAGGTCGACTATGTCTTGGACCGGGCATCTGATCCTGACCGCTGGCGTCGTACCCATGTTGCAGAGCTGCCGCTGTACCTTGCCTTCGCTCGCAACGACAAGGCCAAGGCGCTGAGCGAACTGTTCGACCGGCGCATGCAGGAACTGGTGCGCAGCGGAGAGCTCAAGCCTATTTTCGAGCGCTGGCAGCAGCCGTACCCTTTCACGCCAGAGAGCCAGCCGTACTGATATGGCGTGAGACGCTGTGAGAGCGCCGGCGTCTGAACATCGAACTTTTCGATCTTAAGCGGCGATATTCAGCCTGCGCATGCTCTGCAGCCTGCTGATACAATCGGGCCATTGAAAATTGCCTACTTTTAGGAGCACAACGTGCCCGTCGTCTTTGTCGCCGCCTCGAAACTCCCGACTCCCTTCGCGATCTTCACCATGCATGGTTTTCTCGATGAAGCCACGGGCCGCGAGCACGTGGTGCTCAGCCTGGGTGATATCGCCGATGGTCAGCCGGTGCTGGGGCGCCTGCATTCCGAATGCCTGACCGGCGATGCGCTGTTCAGTCAGCGCTGCGACTGCGGCTCGCAACTGGAGGCCGCCCTGCAGGCCATCGCCCGCGAAGGCCGTGGCGTGCTGCTGTACCTGCGCCAGGAAGGTCGCGGGATCGGCCTGTTGAACAAGATCCGCGCCTATGAACTCCAGGACGGTGGCGCCGATACCGTCGAAGCCAACGAACGCCTGGGCTTTGCTGCGGACCAGCGCGACTACGCGATGTGCCTGCCGATGCTCGAACACCTGGGCGTGCAGTCACTGCGTCTGATGACCAACAACCCGCGCAAGGTCAAGGCACTGACCGACATGGGCATCAAGGTCGCCGAGCGCGTCCCGCTGCACACTGGGCACAACCCGCACAACCGTCACTATCTGGCCACCAAGGCCGGCAAGCTCGGCCACATGATGGGCAACGAGCACCAGGGCGAGCCCCAGGCGTGACCCGCGGCCAGGTGAAGCGGCGCCTGGCGCTGGCCTGGTGGCAATACCTGGCGGTGGGCCTGGTGCCGTTGCCAGTGATGGCCTGGGCCTTTGGCGGCGGCGATGCCTTGATTCCCGTCTTGGCGATGCCCCTGTTCATTGCCGGTGCTGCGACCATGTTCCTCAGCCTGCCGCGCTTTGGCGCGTATAAGCGCGCCTTGATCGCGACGTCCAAGACGCTGGGTTCGCCGGAGGAGCCGCAGGCCTGGATCGTACTGGCCCAGGTGCGGCGCATGGCCATGCTGTTCGCCTGCTTCCCGGCCTGGGTAGCGGCGCTGTCGGTGCTGGTGGGCCTGGAGACAGTGCCTCAGGTGCTGCTGGCGCTTTCCACGGTGGTACTGCTCTACCTCTACCGCATCCCTCGCCAGCTGGGCTGATGCGCGTACTTCTCTGCCTGTTGGCCCTGCTGGCCTTCGGCGCCCTGGCCGAAGACAGGCCAAGGGTCATCAGCCTGGCGCCCTCAATGAGCGAAATCATGCTCGAACTGCACGCCGAGGACTTGCTGGTGGGTGTGCTTGATGGCGGTGAGCGGCCTGCGGCGTTGTCTGGCCTGCCATCGGTGGGACGCCATGGGCAATTGGACATGGAGCGCCTGCTCAGCCTCAAGCCTGATCTGTTGCTGCTGTGGCCCGACAGCGTGGCCCCGGCCCAGCGCGATCAACTCAGGCACCTTGGGATCGCGACGTTCGTCGGTGAACCCAAGGATATCGACCAACTCATCGGGCAGATCGAAACCATCGGACAGCGGGTCGGCCGAGCGGAGCAAGGCCGGCAATACGCACAGGCCCTGCGTGAGCGGCTGCGCAGCTTGCGCGAGCAGTACCATCGCGAACGACCGCTGCGAGTGTTCTACCAGGTTTGGGACAAACCGCTGTACACCCTCGGCGGGCGGCAGATCGTCAGCGACGCTTTGACGGTTTGCGGTGCCAGCAACCTGTTCGCCGACCTTCCCCAGCCTGCACCACAGGTGAGCGTGGAGGCCGTACTGTTGCGCGATCCTGACGTGATCCTGGCCGGTGATCCGGCGCAACTGGCGAGCTGGAAGGCCTGGCGTACGCTCAGTGCGGTGAAGGCCGACCGCCTGCTGGTGGTGCCCGACAAAGGCCTGGAGCGCCCCAGCGGTCAGATGATCGACGCCACGGCACGTTTGTGCGCGTTGCTGGAGGCTAAAGCACCGGTGTCCAGGTGACGCTCAGCAGCCAGGTGCGGCCTTCTTCGCGATACCCGTAGTGGGCGCCCTCATAGTTGTAATGGGTGCGGCTGTATTGTTTGTCCAATAGGTTGTCCAGCTTCAGGTCGAACTTCACCTCATTGGTAGCTGCCCAGCTGCCGCGCAGTCCCAGTAGACCGTATCCGCCAATAGTGTCGGTGTTCGCTTCATCGTTGTAGCTGCTGCTGACCGCCTGCCAACTGGCGCCTAGCGCGAAACGTTCGAACTGCCGATCGAGGTCCAGGCTCACAGTACGCCGGGCACGGCGGGAGAGGGTGTGGCCGCTGTCGCGGTCGCGTGGATCGATCAGCGAGAGGCCCAGTTGGGAGGTCCAGCCGTCCCAGTCCTGGCTCAGGGCCATCTCGAAACCATTGACCCGCGCGGAATCGACATTCTCCGGGCGTACGCTGTAGTTGATAGCGTCCTGCAGGTCGGTGCGATACAGCGAGGCTTCCAGCTTACTGCGCTCGCTCAGCTGGCTGCGCCATTGCAGCTCGTAACTCTTGGAACGTTCAGGCTTGAGATCCGGATTGTTGTAGCCCGGGAAGTACAGGTCGTTGAAAGTCGGTGCCCGAAAACCTTCGCTGTACGAGAGCAGCACATCGTTATTCACGTTGAGCGGTACTGTCAGGCTACCGCTCCAGCTGGTCTGGCTGCCGAACTGCTGGTTGCGGTCATGACGTACGCCAAGCTCGGTGGAAAAGTATTCGCCACGGAATCGGTGCTGGGCGAAGGCGGCGCGGTTCCAGCGGCTGTCTTCGGTGAAATCGGCACTGGCGTGGACACGATCTTCGTACCAGTCGCCTCCCAGCAGCAGGCTGTTGCGGTCATCCAGTGTCAGGTCGTTCTGCCAGGTGGCTTGGTCGCGGTAGGTATTGAATGGATAGCGGGTCCCGGCGAGTTTGTCGCGGCTTTCGTCGCGATTCTCGCTATGGGCCAACTCCAGCCGACTATTCCATCCCTCGCTGACCTGAGCGTCCAGATAGCTGCCGATGCTGCTGACGGAAAAGTCCGAATAGGGCTCTTGTGCGCTGAAACCACGAGGCTCGTCGTACTCGCGGCGTCCACGGCTATCGAGCACATTCAGCCCTGTCTCGAAACGTTCGCTGAAGGTATGGCTTAGACTCAGGTTGAATGACTTGTTGCGGTAGGCGTCATGATCCGCGTCGCTGGCAAAGGATGGCCCGGTCGAATCGATGCCTGCCGTCTCATCCAGGCTGGCGCCGAGGTTGAAGCGGGTCGCCTCGCTGCCGCCGGCGAGCCCGAGGCTGCGCTGGAAGCTCTGGTTGCTGCCCGCCGCCAGGCGCAGGCGTGGTTGCAGGCCAGGACCTGTGCCGCGACGGGTGAAAATCTGGATGACCCCGCCAATGGCATCGCTGCCATAGATCGCCGAGCGTGACCCGCGCAGCACTTCGACCCGCTCGATCTGGTCGACGTCCAGGTATTGCAGGGCGCTGTCCCCGGATGTGGCATTGGCGATGCGCACGCCATCGACCAGCACCAGGGTCTGGGCCGCCTTGGTGCCGCGGATGAAGATCCCTGGCAGGCTGCCGCGTCCACCGGTGGGCGCTACCTGAACGCCAGGCACACGGGTCAGCAGGTCGGTGACATTGGAGGGTTGCAGGCGATCAATGTCGTGACGGGTGAACACGGTATTCGCGGCGCTGGTGGCGCTGCGCGACTCGACCTGGCGACTGGCGCTGATCAGCACGTCGGGGAGTTTGAGGGCATCGTCGCGGTCCGGTTCGGCGGCCAGCAAGGCGGTGGGCAGGCAGAAAACTGCAGTGGCGAGGGACGAAATCTTCATCGGTAGTTCCATAACATTCGCGGGCTAGCCCCGCTTCCCCAGGGCTTGAGAGCAACCCTGTGGAAGCGGGGCTAGCCCGCGAATGCGTCAATCAGACAGCGTAAAGGCTTACAGGCCGAGCTTGGCCATCCGGGCCTTCACCGAGGCTTCGATACCGGCGGCATCGAGCCCGCACTCGGCCAGCATCTGCGCAGGCTTGGCGTGTTCGACGTAAATGTCCGGCAGGCCCAGGTGCAGCATCGGCTTGAGCACGGCTTCCTGGGTCAGGAACTCACTGACCGCAGCCCCCGCACCGCCCATGATGGCGTTCTCTTCGATGGTCACCAGCAGATCATGGTGGGCGGCCAGTTCCAGCACCAAGGCCTCATCCAAGGGTTTGACGAAGCGCATGTCGACCACGGTGGCGTTGAGGCCGTCGGCGACCTTCATGGCCTCGGCCAGTTGCACACCGAACACCAGCAGGGCGACTTTCTCGCCTTTGCGGCGAACCACGCCCTTGCCGATTGGAAGCGGCTCCAGGTCGCCGCTGATCGGTGCATTGGGGCCGGTACCACGAGGGTAGCGCACTGCCGCCGGGCCGTTGTACAGGTGGCCGGTGCTGAGCATCTTGCGCAGTTCGTTCTCGTCGCTTGGGGTCATCACCAGCATGCCCGGGATGCAACGCAGGTACGAGAGGTCGAAGCTGCCCGCGTGCGTCGGGCCGTCTTCGCCGACCAGGCCTGCGCGGTCGATGGCGAACAGCACGTCGAGGTTCTGTACCGCCACATCGTGGATCAACTGGTCATAGGCACGCTGCAGGAAGGTGGAGTAGATCGCCACCACCGGCTTGGCACCTTCGCAGGCCATGCCTGCGGCCAGGGTGACCGCGTGCTGCTCGGCAATCGCCACGTCGAAGTAGCGCTCCGGGTAGCGTTCGCTGAAGGCCACCAGGTCCGAGCCTTCCTTCATTGCGGGGGTGATGCCCACTAGGCGATTGTCGGCCGCGGCCATGTCGCACAGCCATTGGCCGAACACCGCCGAGTACTTCGGCCCGCTGACCTTCTTCGGTGCGACCGGTTTGTCGGCAGGTTCGAGCTTGGTGATGGCGTGGTAGCCGATCGGGTCCACTTCGGCCGGGGCGAAGCCTTTGCCTTTTTTGGTGATCACGTGCAGGAACTGCGGGCCCTTGAGGTCACGCATGTTGCGCAGAGTGGCAATCAGGGTCGGCAGGTCGTGGCCGTCGATAGGGCCGATGTAGTTCCAGCCCAGTTCCTCGAACAAGGTGCCGGGCACCAGCATGCCTTTGGCGTATTCCTCGGTGCGGCGGGCGATTTCCCAGGCGCCGGGCAGGCGCGACAGGACCTTCTTGCTGCCCTCGCGCATGCTCGCGTAGGTGCGGCTGGACAGGATCTTGGCCAGGTAGTTGGACAGGCCGCCCACGTTGCGCGAGATCGACATGTCGTTGTCGTTGAGGATCACCAGCATGTCGGCGTCGACTTCCTGGGCGTGGTTCAACGCCTCGAAGGCCATGCCGGCGGTCAGCGCGCCGTCACCGATCACCGCGATCGACTTGCGTGGGTCGTTCTGCAGGCGGGCGGCAATGGCCATGCCCAATGCGGCACTGATCGACGTGCTGGAGTGGCCGACACCAAAGGTGTCGTACTCGCTCTCGCTGCGCCGCGGGAAGGCGGCGATACCGTCCTTCTGGCGCAGGCTGAGCATACGTTGGCGGCGGCCGGTGAGGATCTTGTGCGGGTAGGCCTGATGGCCCACGTCCCAGACCAGACGGTCGTCCGGCGTGTCGAAGACGTAGTGCAGGGCGATCGTCAGCTCGATGACGCCCAGGCCGGCGCCGAAATGCCCACCGGTCTGACCAACGGTATAGAGCAGCTCCTGGCGCAGCTCGTCGGCCAGGGTCTCCAGGTCGGCTTCAGCCAACCGGCGCAGGCCGGCAGGCGTGTCGGCGCGGTCCAGCAGCGGCGTGACCGGGCGTTCGCGGGGGATCTCTTGAAACGTCGTGGGCATCAGGCGAGTCGTTATAGATGTGAAGACGCGGCAGTTTACCCCATTGTAGGAATTACTGCCCATTCAGACGCAGGTTGCATGCCCCCTGTGCGGGCCGGCTCACCCGCGAATGCGCAGGTCAATTGAGCATCGCATTTGCGGGCTAGCCGGCTCTCACAGTCGAGGTGTCAGGGTTTCAGTGGCGACGTTCAACGATGTAGCGGGCCAATGCGCGCAGGGGGGCTGCGCTGTCACCGAAGCCTTCGAGTGCTGCCAGCGCCTGGTCGCGCAGCTCGAGCGCGTAGGCCTTGGCCGCTTCCAGGCCGAGCAGGGCCGGGTAGGTCGGTTTGTCGCGGGCGATATCGGCCCCCTGGCGTTTACCGAGGGTGGCGGTGTCGCTCTCCACGTCGAGGATGTCGTCTTGCACCTGAAAGGCCAGGCCAATGGCCTGTGCATAACGTTGCAAGGCCTCGAGCTGCGCTTGGCTGGCGCGGGCGCTGGCCAGGGCGCCAAGGCGCACGCTGGCTTCGATCAGGGCGCCAGTCTTGTGCCGGTGCATGTATTCAAGGGCGCGCTGGTCGAGCTTGAGGCCCACCGAGCCCAGGTCGATGGCCTGGCCGCCGACCATGCCCGCTGGCCCAGCAGCCTTGGCCAGAGCCTGGACCATGGCCAGGCGAGTGGCGTCGTCCTGAGGGCTCAGGCGCGCATCGAGCAGGGCGCTGAAGGCCAGGCTCTGCAGGCCGTCGCCGGCCAGAATGGCGCAGGCCTCGTCAAAGGCTTTGTGAGTGGTGGGCTGGCCACGACGCAGGTCGTCGTCGTCCATGGCCGGCAGGTCATCATGCACCAGTGAATAAGCGTGGATCAGCTCCACAGCGCAGGCGGCGCCATTGGCCTGCTCGGCCGGGGCACCGAAGGCCTCGCAGGCAGCGTAGGCCAGCAGTGGGCGTACGCGCTTGCCGCCGCTCATCACGCTGTAGCGCATGGCGGCGTAGAGGCGTTCGAGCTCCTTGGAAGGCGCCTGGAACAGCGGTTCGAGCGCAGCATCGACACGTGCCTGGCAGTTGGCCTGGTAGGCGCTGATCATGCTTCGGGCTCCGCATCGAAAGGCTGGGCCGCCAGTTCGCCATCGCGTTCGAGCAGGATCTGCACCTTCTGTTCGGCCTGTGCCAGGGCGCCCTGGCAGTCACGGGTCAAGGCAATGCCTTGTTCGAAGGCGGCCAGCGACTCTTCCAGCGACAACTCGCCGTTCTCCAGGCGCTCAACCAAGGCTTGCAGGTCGGCGAGGGATTGCTCGAAATCGATGGAGGCTTTTTTGCGGGCCATGGCGACTGTCTCGGTGGCATTCAGAACGGCGCGACACTAGCAGAGCGGGGCAGGGGGAGCAAACCGGGGAGGGTAATCATTCGTCGCATTTTGTTGCATTTGTGTCGGAGGCGGCAGCTTGCAAATTGCGAAGCGCTCAGATTGTGAGCGTTTTGGCCCTCTGCCATAATCCCGCGCGCTCTGCGCCGCGGCCTACAAACCGTCGGCATCTCTCCTACTCGATGTCACGTAACGGATTACGTTGTGAGCTTCCTTTCGATCGAATTCGGCCTCTGCTTCACGCTGTTCTTCATTGTCTATTGGAGCCTGTGCTGGAGCATACGTCTGCAGAACGTGCTGCTGCTGGCGGCCAGCTATGGGCTGGTGGCGAGTTTCAGCCTGCAGTCGCTCTACATACTGCTGGGTTACAGCGTGCTGGTGTACCTGCTCGGGTTGCTGGCGGCGCGTTACCCGGGGCGCTGGTTCAGCCGGGCTTTGTTGCTGGGGTTGGTGCTGGGCTGCTTCTACCTATTCAAGTACCAAGCGTTCTTCGTCGAAGGCGTGCAGGCCGCCCTTGCCCAGTCGGGATGGCGCGTGTCCTTGCCGGTGCTGGAAGTGCTGGTGCCGATTGGCATGTCGTTCTACATCTTCCATTCGGTGAGTTACCTGGTGTCGATCAACCGGTGCGAGCTGGCGCCAGCCGCGCCACTGAATCTTGCGTTGTACCTGGCATTCTTCCCAAGCCTTGTGGCTGGCCCGGTCAACCGTGCCCTGGACATGCTGCCCCAGATCCGTCCAACTGCGATCCGCCAAGTGCTGGAGCCCCAGCGGGCCTTGGGGCTGATTGCCCTGGCAGTGGTCAAAGTGTTTTTGCTCGGTGGTTGGCTGGCCAGCGAATGGGTGGATCCGGTGTTCGACACGCCTGGCAGCTTCACGCCCGAGCAGGTGTTGCTGAGTGTGTATGGCTACAGCTTCCTGATCTATTTCAACTTCAGCGGTTACACCAACCTGGTGACCGGCATCGCCCTGCTGCTGGGTTTTCGCCTGCCGGAGAACTTCAACGCGCCCTATGCGGCGCACAACCTCAAGGCATTCTGGGGGCGTTGGCATATCAGCTTGTCGCGCTTCATCCGTGACTATGTCTATATCCCCTTGGGCGGCAATCGCCAGGGCGTGTGGCGCGGCAACCTGAACATGTTGCTGGCCATGTTGGTGTCCGGCCTTTGGCATGGTGCGAGCCTGAACTTCATTCTCTGGGGCGCGCTTCATGGTGTGGGGCTGGCGGTCTACAAGCTGTTCGATCAACTGCTGCCTGGGGCCAAGGCACTGCCGGGGGCAGGGCTGGCTGCGCGATTGCTGACCTTCCACTATGTGGCATTCGCCTGGGTGTTCTTCCGCAGTACGACACTCGAGGGCGCCTGGGAAATGCTCGGCAATGTCGCCCAGGTGAGCATCGCCGGATTGTCGTCCTCCACGGGTTTGGCGGTGCTTGGCTGCGTGTTGTGCGTGGCGACTTATCCACAGTGGCTGGCGATCTTGCGCCAGGGCTTTGCCGCCAGCCAGCGCCTGCCATGGCCGTTGTATCCGGTGCCGCTGGCGGTATTCGTGTCGTTGGTGATCTTTGCATCGCAATCGGGCGTGCCGGGGTTCATCTATGCCAGTTTCTGATATCCGACAGTTGTTCCAGGCGCAGTTGGGCGCTGCCCGGGTGCTTTACTCGTTGGTCATCGCTACGCTGCTGCTGTGCTGGCTGAACCAGGACTCGATCAAGCTGTATTGCCAGCAGAAATACCACCAAGGTTGTGAGCTGCCGGTCATCGGCCAATCGTCTGCCTGGCGCCTGGGCGCAAGCCTTACCTTGGCACTGGAAGACGCACGCGACAGCTTTGTCGACAGCCTGCGGCGCAATACGCAGGTGGCCGCGACCCCGGCGCCTGTCGTCCTGCCGCCGACCATGCCGGTGGTGACCGTGGATCTGCAATCGGTCGCTCCGCCTGCCAAGCCTCGGCCAGCGCCCACGGTACAAGTGCCGCCGGCCAAGGCCAAGCTGCCGATCGTAGCGCCCTCCGGCACGCTGGCGAGCCTAGCCACCGGCGATGAAGTCTTTCTGGTGGGGGACTCGCTGATGCAGGGCGTGGCGCCGCACCTGGCCAACAGCCTGCGCAAGCGCTACCAGATCAAGACGGTCAACCTCAGCAAGCAAAGCACCGGCCTCGCCTACCCGGGGTTTTTCAACTGGCCCAAGACCGTGACCGACACCCTGGCTGCCAATCCGAACATTCGCCTGATGATCGTGTTCATGGGGCCGAACGATCCCTGGGACATGCCCCAGGGCAAGGGCAAGCCGTTCCTGCGTTTCAAGTCGCCTGAGTGGGAGGCGATCTACCGTTCGCGGATCGACGCGATCCTCGAGCAGGCCCGCCAGCGCAAGGTCCAAGTGATCTGGGTTGGCCCGCCGAATATGGAACAGCCTCGGCTGTCCACGGCGATGGCTTACCTCAGTGGTCTGTATCAAGAGCGTACGGCGTTGTTCGGCCAGCACTATGTCTCGGCCAACCCGTTCCTTGGCTACCCTGACGAGCAGTTCGCCTATGCAGTGCAGACACCAGAGGGGCAGCGGGTCAAGGTGCGGGGCGACGACGGCATTCATTTCACCATCACCGGTCAGAAGATGATCGCAGCACAGGTGCTGTCGCTGATCGCCTTCCCGGGTTTGACTGTTACAGGACATTGAAATGCGCCAATGGCATCACCTGCTGGGCCTGACCCTGCTGATCTGCGCCCTGCCAGGCTGCAGCACCGGTGCGGGGGCTGCCGCGCAGGCACAGCCTGCGGCCAGGACGATTCCCGCACAGCCGGCGCGTCAGGATGGCAACATCGCGCTGCTGGCGAACAAACTGCGCGGCGCCAATCGAGCGGGCGTCTCCATCGTCCAGTTCGGTGACTCGCATACCGCCGCCGACCTGTTCAGCGGCGAGCTGCGTCGGTTGTTGCAGCAGCGCTATGGCGATGGGGGTATCGGCTTGATACCGGCATCGTCCGTGCCGGGAATCCGCAACGACCGGGTGATCGTCGCCAGTGCGCGGCAACAGTGGGAGTTGGTGTCGGCGCGCAATCAGCAGAGCAGCCAGTTTCCCCTGGGTGGATACTTGTCGCGGCCGGTGCTGGCAAACGCCAGCGTGACGCTTCAGGCCCGCGACCCCGATACGCAGCGCTACCGAATCTCGGCGTTGTACCAGGCAGCAGGCAACAGCACGCTGGTGGCCAATGGCAACCAGCGGCGCATGCTGCCGGCCAGCAATGGGCAGTGGCGCTTCAGTCCGGCGTTCACCAATCTGAGCTTGCCGGTGCGGCTCGGCGTGGAAGACAGTCAAGGTGTGATACTGGGTGGCTGGTACATCCAGGGCCAGAAGAACGCCGGCGTGACCTATTCGTCCCTGGGCATCAACGGTGCTCGGCTGGAGGTGGTGAACAAGTGGCAACCCGGTTGGCAGGAGAGCCTCAAGACCCTGCGACCGGACTTGGTGATCCTCGCCTACGGCACCAACGAAGCCTTCGATGACACCCTCGACCTGAGTCTCTACCAATCGCAGTTGGACGCGGCCCTCAGCGGACTGCGCCAGGCGCTGCCGCGTGCGGCGATCCTGTTGATAGGCCCGCCCGACTCGATCAAGCATCGCAAGGCTCGCACCTGTACGGCCCGCCAGCCGCAGCCGTTGGCGTCGGTGATTCGCATCCAGCGCCAGGCCGCGCAGAAGCACAAGGCGCTGTTCTGGGACTGGCAGGCATACATGGGTGGGCCGTGCTCGATCGCGGCCTGGCAAGCGAGTGGGCTGGCGCGTCCGGATCTGGTGCACCTGACCGCCGAGGGGTATCGCAAAAGCGCGGCGGGGCTGTATCAATTCTTGAAAGGGCCGCTGCAGTTGCGCTGACAGCGGCAGCATTGTGAGCGCCGAAGACGGCCCGCTCCCGCAAAAACCACGATGCTCTCGAGAGCGCCTAGGATCTAGTGGGAGCGGGTTCACTGCGCAGGAGTCGCCGCGCAGCAAGCATGTTGCGCTGACTCAGGCCGGCACGGCTTCGCGCTCGGCCATCGCCTCGCGATAGCGCGCCAACTCCTCGATGGTCAGCACCGGCAGGTTGTACTGGCGGGCATAGATCGCCACCTGCTCGCCCCGGGCCATGCTGCCGTCGGGGTTCATCAGTTCGCACAGCACCGCCGCCGGGCGCAGGCCGGCCAGGCGTGCCAGGTCCACTGAGCCTTCAGTGTGGCCACGACGGGTCAGGACGCCGCCATTGCGCGCACGCAGCGGGAACACATGCCCGGGGCTGACGATGTGGCGCTGCTCGGCAGTGGAGCGCAGCGCGGCTTCGATGGTGGTGATGCGGTCCTGGGCGGACACGCCGGTGCTGACGCCCTCAGCCGCTTCGATGCTGACGGTGAAGCCGGTGCCATGGCGCGCCTGGTTGTTCTGCACCATCGGCGCCAATTGCAGGGCGTCGACCGTGGCTTCGTCCAGGCACAGGCAGACGATGCCGCTGCAGTCGCGGATCATCATGGCCATGGTCTGCAGCGAGATGTTCTCGGCGGCGGCGATGATGTCCGCTTCGTCCTCGCGGTCGTCATCGTCGAGCAGCAGCACAGGACGCCCGGCCTGGAAGGCGGCGATGGCAGCGGTGACATTGGGGAATTGGGGATGATGCGTGGTGGACATGAAACGCTCCTCGTAAATGATCGATGAACGTCTCGGGGCGAACAAAATGCGCGCGCAGGAGCACCGGATGGCCCCCGCCTGACGCCTTCTTTCATCCGGACTATGACCGTCGGCCCTGGAATCTCACCAGGTCTGCTGACCCCCGGCATGGCCGGGGCGCTCGCGGGCTTATCTTTCGATTTACCGCCGGTGGGGACTTTCACCCCGCCCTGAAGACCGGGCAAGCATACCCCACTGTGCCACCCCGCTGGCAAGCCGGCGGTGTACGACCTTCGGCGGTATCATGGCCACCAAGGCTTTTGTGAGGCAGTACATCATGGACATTCTCGACGTCGCCGGCGGCAAGCCGGTCAAGCTGTGGACCGAAGGCGTGCCGGTGGAGGACGACGCCCGCAAACAACTGATGAATACCGCGCGCATGCCGTTCATCTTCAAGCACCTTGCGGTGATGCCGGACGTGCACTTGGGCAAGGGCTCGACCATCGGTAGCGTCATCCCTACCGTCGGGGCGATCATCCCGGCTGCGGTGGGGGTGGACATCGGTTGCGGCATGATCGCCGCGCGCACCTCGCTGCACGCCCGTGACTTGCCGGATAACCTGCACGGCCTGCGCAGCGCCATCGAAAAAGCCGTGCCCCATGGCAAGACCTTCGGGCGGCGTGACCAGGGCTCCTGGGACGCGGTGCCTAACCATGTCGACCAGGCTTGGCGCGGGCTGGCCGCGCGTTTCAAGGCGATCACAGACAAGTACCCGCGCTTGGAGAAAACCAACAATCGCCATCACCTGGGCACCCTGGGTGGCGGCAACCATTTCATCGAGGTTTGCCTGGATGAGGCCGACCGCGTGTGGTTCATGCTGCACAGTGGCTCGCGCGGTGTCGGCAACGCCATCGGCAACCTGTTCATCGAACTGGCCCAGGCCGACATGCGCCAGCACTTGGCGAACCTGCCCGACAAGGACCTTGCCTACTTCGAAGAAGGCAGCCGGCATTTTGCAGACTACGTGGAGGCGGTGGAGTGGGCCCAGGACTTCGCACGGCACAACCGCGAGCTGATGATGCAGGCGGTGATTGCCACCACGCGCAAGGTCTTGGGCAAGCCTTTCGAAGCGAATCTCGAGGCGGTCAATTGCCACCACAACTACGTGCAGCGTGAGCAGCACTTCGGCCGTGAGGTATTGGTCACCCGCAAAGGCGCGGTGTCAGCGCAAAAAGGCCAGTTGGGTATCATTCCCGGATCCATGGGCGCCAAGAGCTTCATCGTGCGTGGGCTGGGCAACGAAGAGTCGTTCTGCTCCTGCAGCCATGGCGCAGGTCGGGTGATGAGCCGCACCAAGGCCAAGAGCCAATTCACTGTCGAGGACCAGCGGCGGGCCACGGCGCACGTGGAGTGCCGCAAGGACAAGGACGTGATCGATGAGATCCCGATGGCCTACAAGGACATCGATGCGGTGATGCACGCCCAGCGAGAGCTTGTGGAAGTGCTTCACACCTTGCGTCAGGTGGTGTGTGTCAAAGGCTAAGCCTTGTAGGGCGCGGGTTCGGATGATGATTGCGCCGAGCCCTTGATTGGGTGCGGAGAATCCTCCACCGGCGAAAAAGTAGGATCTCGAGCACCCCTCGTTCTCTGTTCGGAGAGAAGCTTTTAGGACCCTTCCCAAACCACTGAACACCTACCTACGGCCCGATTACCTGTTGGTTTAATCCCGCCCCTACTGGATATCGGATGATCAGAAGGGGCACAGGGATGTCGCATGTTTTTTCGGCCTGGGTGCTCGTTGCCGTTGGCTGCACGAGCTTGATCATTGCCGCAGCGCCCATGGTCACGCAGGGGATAGGAGCATTTGTGGACAATTAAAAAGCCGGCTTGTGGCCGGCTTCTCGGGGACGGTCTTGGCTAATTTTTGGTAAGCCGCAACCGCCTTAACGGGATGGCCATGAAGGCCTGAAAAGAGATGGCGGACGGCTGTGTGAGGCGTCGCCAGGCCCTCTGGATCGCGGCTTGCGCCGGCCGGGGCTGAATGTGCGGCGTAGCATACTAGGGCTGGCGCGGGTTGCCCAGCAAAAAGTGGCGCCGGGGTGTTTCAGCAAGGGCGGCGCAGGCTGAAACATGACCAGTGGAATACCCAACCGAGGATCTGCATGCCCTGGGCCTGGCGCTGGCGGGGGGTGTAACGCTCTGTGGGCTCATGACCGTGCAGGTACAGGTTGTCCAGTCGATCGCGGCTCAGGCGATGAACCCTCAAGCGGCCATTGTGCATCAACACGTAGGTCTCGCCGTCCACGACCCATGTCAGGCTCCGGTCGATGACCAGGGTGGCGTCGGTGGGGATGATCGAAGCGATGCCGGTCATGGGCATCGGGATGCAGGCGGCATCTTCTGGGGCAACGCCCAGCATCTGCAGCATTTGTTCGGAAAACGACAGGTATTTGCCTTCGTCGGGCTGGAGCGTTCCATTGCGCAGCAGATGGATCGGGAGTCGGATGTAGGTCCCTTCTTGATTGGCTGGTTGCGCCATGTTGAGGTGCGAGGGGTATGGGTTCGCGAGTGGATTGACGTGCTTGGGCCCTTCGCCCGTGCGCAGCCAGCGCCGATGTACGCAGAACAGTTCGGCGATATCGTCCAGCCGGGCCAAGGGCACGCCGCGCCTGAACCAGTTGTTGACGTGCTGGGGTGTGACACCGCGGAGGATGGCAAAGTCGGAAGGGGTCAGGTGGCACTCCTGGAGGAGGACTCTGAGACGGTCACCGGAAGTATTCATGGAGGCCGAGTCTAGCGAGTCGGTGCGGGGGCGGGAATGAACCGGGAGTTGATGAGTTTTGTAGGAAATAAATGCAATTGTCGGTGCTTTGCGTAGGGCGAAGTAGGCCGTTTCGCGTGAAGGTGCCGTGCATTTCAACCAGGCAAAAAAAACCCTGCCGAAGCAGGGTTTTTCTTCAATCCGGTCTTAGCCCTTGTAGGCGGCAACCGACTTGGTGATCTCGGCACGGGCGGCATCAGCGCCTTCCCAGCCCTTGACCTTGACCCACTTGCCTTTCTCCAGATCTTTGTAGTTCTCGAAGAAGTGCTTGATCTGTTCCAGCAGCAGGGCTGGCAGGTCGGTGTATTCCTTCACGTCGACGTACAGCTGGCTCAGCTTGTCGTGCGGAACGGCCAGGACCTTGGCATCGCCACCGCTCTCGTCGTCCATGTGCAGGACGCCGACCGGACGGGCGCGGATGACCGAACCTGGAGCGACCGGGTACGGGGTCACGACCAGCACGTCCAGCGGATCACCGTCGTCGGCCAGGGTATTCGGGATGTAGCCGTAGTTGGCTGGGTAGAACATCGGGGTGGCCATGAAACGGTCGACGAACAGGGTGTCGCTGTCCTTGTCGATCTCGTACTTGATCGGCGCGTGGTTAGCCGGGATCTCGATGGCGACGTAGATGTCGTTCGGCAGGTCTTTGCCCGCCGGAATCTTGCTGTAGCTCATTGGGCAGTGCCCCCGTGTTTGACCAAAAAGTGGCGGCGATTATAGGCACATTCCTACCGGGCATGCCACGCCCCGCCGGATGTGCGGCCCCGTCAGGCCTGGGTTTCGCGGTACAGAGGGTGCTCGGCCTGCAACCGGTCCAGGCGTGCGAGCGGGTCCTGGCGATAGAACAGCGCCAGTTGCTGGTACACCTGTGGATAAACCTGGTGCAGCAGGTCGGGCGCACTGAAGAAGTACTCGCTGGTGACGGCGAAGAATTCCGCCGGGTTTTCGGCGGCGTACGGGTCGATGGCGGTCTCGGCGTCGGGATTGGCGTCCAATTGCCGGTTCATGTCGTCATAGGCCTGCTGCATGGCGCTGGCCCAGTCTTCCACGCGCATGCCCTTGTGCAGCGGCGGCAGGCCATTGGCATCGCCATTGAGCATGTCGAGCTTGTGGGCCAGTTCGTGGATCACCAGGTTGTAGCCTTCCCAGCCGCCACTGGCCAGCACCCCGGGCCAGGCCAGGATCACGGGGCCCTGTTGCCAGGCTTCACCACTGTGCTCGGCGTCCCAAGTGTGTTCGACACCGCTGGCGTCGCGGTGGCGCTGGGGGCTCACGAAGTCGTCGGGGTAGAGGATGATTTCGTGGAAGCCCTGGTACCAGTTCAGCTCGCCTAGATGCAGCAGCGGCAGTTGGGCCTGGGCGGCGAGGAACAGACGCTGTTCGTCGTCCAACTGCACCCCGGGCAAGGCGGTCAGATGCTTGTCGTGCAGAAACAGCACACAGGCTTCACGCAGGGTGCGGTCTTCTTCGTCACTGATGCCGTCGAGCATGGGCAGGCGCTCGCGAATCACCTGCCACAGCTGCGGATCGACGGGGTATCGAGCCAGGGTACGTCGGCGACGCCAGGCGCGCAGCGACCACATGACCGGTCAGTGGGCCTTCGCCGTGCGGCCCAGGCGGCCACGCAGCAGACCCAGGATCATCGGCACCAGCGACAGGATAATGATGCCGACGACCATCAGCGACAGGTGCTGCTTGATGAACGGGACGTTGCCGAAGAAGTAGCCCAGGGTCACCAGGCCGCCGACCCACAGCAGCGAACCTGTGATGCTGAAGGCCAAAAAACGCGGGTAGAGCATGTGTGCGATGCCAGCGACGAATGGCGCGAAAGTCCGCAGGATCGGCAGGAAGCGCGCCATGGTCACGGTCTTGCCGCCATGGCGCTCGTAGAAGTCATGGGTACGCTGCAGGTAGTCGCGGCGGAAGATTTTCGAGTTGGGATTGCGGAACAGTCGCTCGCCCGTGGTTCGGCCGATGACGTAGTTGGTGCTGTCGCCCAGGATCGCCGCCGCCATCAGCAGGCCGGCCAGCAGTACCGGATCCATGCCACCGCCTGCAGCGACGGCGCCAGCGATGAACAGCAAGGAGTCGCCCGGCAGGAAGGGCATCACCACCAGGCCGGTTTCGCAGAAGATAACCGCGAAGAGAATCGCGTAGATCCAGGGGCCGTAGTTGGTGACCAGCAGATCGAGGTAAGCATCGAGATGCAGGATAAGGTCCAGCGGGTTGAATTCCATGTACAACACCTGTGTTCTTGACCCGCAGCTACGGGCGCACGATGACGGACTGTGCCAAGGGCGTAGGCTTTTTTACCTGCGGATGGGTAAATTTTCACACATGACAGGAAGGGCATTATACGGCGATGGCAGGAATGTGCCCGGGGAGTTTGTAGCGGCGGGTTTCGAGGGGCGTTGCTCAGGGAATCCAAGCGATTCATCCCCCTGTGGGAGCGAATAAACCCGCTCCCACAGGATAAGGCGGTGCTCAGTCCTGAGTGATCGGCAAAATGTAGTTTTCGAACTCGGTGTCCTTGCGAAAACCGATCGATTCGTAGGTCTTGCGTGCCACGTCATTGTCGCTGCTGGTAGAGACCCGCATGCGCACAGCGTTGGTGTCCTTGGCCATCTTCTTGGCTTCACGCATCAGATGATCGGCCACCAGCATGCGCCGGGAATCTTCGGCCACGTAGATGTCGTTGAGGATCCACACGCGCTTGAGCGACAGGGAGGAAAAGCTCGGGTACAGCTGGCAGAAGCCAAGCAGGCGACCCTCTTCGTCATCCGGTAGGGCCAGGTAGATCACCGATTCGCCCCGCTTGAGGCGTTTTTCCAGAAAACTGCGTGAGCTGTCCGGGTAGGGCAACTGCCCATAGAACTCGCGGTACTTCACGAACAATGGGGTCAGCAGGTCGAGGTGTTCCAGGGTTGCCTTGATGATGCGCATGTGCGGCCCTCAGTGTCCATTTGGGGATACGGCGGATTGCCAGCAGCTTCAATCGCATGCTGCCCAAAGCAGGTTAGAAGCGCAATCCGCCTTCCATTACATGTTTTTTACCGCTCTCCCAGCAGGAAGTTTCCGTTTTTGCCTGAAGCCGCCTCGCTCTCGATGCTGTGCACCTCGGCTTCGTCCTTGAGGTTCACCCCGGAGAGCTGGCGCCGGCAGGCCTCGCGCATCAAGTACAGCAGACGGTGGGCCGCCATGCCGTAGCTCAGGCCCTCCAGGCGGACGTTGGAGATGCAGTTGCGGTAGGCATCGGTAAGGCCGACCTTGGGCGCATAGGTGAAGTACAGACCCAGACTGTCGGGCGAGCTCAGGCCCGGGCGTTCGCCAATCAGCATGACCGTCATGCGCGCGCCGAGCAGTTCACCGACTTCATCGGCCACTGCCACACGACCCTGTTCCACCAGCACGACGGGTGCACAGCGCCAGCCGTCGGCTGCGGCCTGCTCTTCGAAGCGGGCCAGGAAGGGCAGGGTATGGCGATGCACGGCCAGGGCCGACAGACCATCGGCGACCACGATCGCAAGATCGACGCCGCCCGGGTTGGTCTGGGCGTGTTCACGCAGGCGCTGGACGGAATCCTCGTCCAGGCGCCGGCCCAAGTCGGGCCGCTGCAGGTACTGGTGGCGGTCGCTGGCCGCGCTGTGCACCAGCAGGGTTTCGCGCCCACGGGCATTGAGTTGCTCGCGCAGGCCAGCGTGGTCGAAGGGCAGGTGCACGGCGTCGCGGGCCTGGGCGTGGGCGAACTGGAAGTCCAGCTGCGCGCCGGTCGGTAGGCTGGTGCCGGTGCGGCCGAGGGCGATGCGTGCCGGGGTCAGGTTGCGCAGAGCCAGCCAGGGATTTTCGGGAGTGGGTGTCTGTCGGTCCATGGTCATCCCTATGCAAGCTGTGCCAGTGCCTGGCGGAAGGCTGGCGGCAGTTGGTCACCGAAGCGTACCCGGCCATCGGCCTGGGTGAAGATCCCGGTGCGTTTCAGCCAGGCCTCGAACTCAGGCCCAGGTTTTAGGCCCAAGGTCTGGCGCGCATAGAGCGCGTCATGGAAGGAGGTGGTCTGGTAATTGAGCATGATGTCGTCGGAGCCGGGGATGCCCATGATGAAGTTGATCCCGGCCACGCCCAGCAAGGTCAGCAGCGTATCCATGTCGTCCTGGTCGGCTTCGGCATGGTTGGTGTAGCAGATGTCGCAGCCCATGGGCACGCCCAAGAGCTTGCCGCAGAAATGATCTTCCAGGCCGGCGCGGATGATCTGCTTGCCGTTGTACAGGTACTCCGGGCCGATGAAACCGACCACGGTGTTGACCAGGAACGGGTTGAAGTGACGCGCCACGGCGTAGGCGCGGGTTTCGCAGGTTTGCTGGTCCACGCCATGGTGGGCGTTGGCCGATAGCGCGCTGCCTTGGCCTGTCTCGAAGTACATCAGGTTCTGCCCGACGGTACCGCGCTTGAGCGACAGGCCTGCCTCGTAGCCTTCCTTGAGTACGTTGAGGTTGATGCCGAAACCGGCGTTGGCAGCCTCGGTGCCGGCGATGGATTGAAACACCAGGTCCAGCGGCACGCCACGGTTGATCGCTTCGATCGACGTGGTGACGTGGGTCAGTACGCAGGATTGGGTCGGAATCTGATAGCGCTGAATGATGGCATCGAGCATTTCCAACAGGGTGCAGATCGAGGCGATGCTGTCGGTGGCCGGGTTGATGCCGATCATGGCATCGCCGTTGCCATACAGCAGGCCGTCGAGAATGCTCGCCGCGATACCGGCCGGTTCGTCGGTAGGGTGGTTGGGTTGCAGGCGGGTCGAAAGACGTCCGCGCAGGCCCATGGTGCCGCGAAACTTCGTTACCACGCGGATCTTCTGCGCGACCAGCACCAAGTCCTGGACACGCATGATCTTCGACACCGCCGCGGCCATTTCCGGAGTCAGGCCGGGGGCGAGGGCCCGCAGGCTCTGTTCGTCGGCAGCCTCGCTAAGCAGCCAGTCGCGAAACCCGCCGACGGTCAGGTGGCTGACCGGGGCGAAGGCTTGCTTGTCATGGGTGTCGATGATCAGCCGGGTGACTTCGTCCGCCTCGTAAGGGATCAACGCCTCGTTGAGAAAGTGCGTCAGCGGGATGTCGGCCAAGGCCATCTGCGCGGCGACACGCTCGCCATCGTTGCTGGCCGCGACGCCTGCCAGGTAGTCGCCCGAGCGGGCCGGGCTGGCCTTGGCTAAGACGTCCTTGAGACTGTCGAAGCGGTAGATCTGGTTGCCTACCGTGTGTACGAAACTTGCCATACAGAATCTCCAGAGCGCCGCGGGTCGGCCCGCGGCGTAAGTCGGCGATCAGTGCAGGGCCTCTTCGGCCTTCTGGATCGCAGCGAATTCTTCTTCCGGCGTCCCCGCCACGAGGTGGTGACGGCTGTAGAAAGCAAAGTAGGCAATTAATACCCCATAGATCACGGCAGCGCCAATCACCACGCGTGGGTCCACCAGGAAACCGGCGACCACGGCCACGCAGGCCAGCACCAGGGCCAAGCCCGAGGTGAAGACTCCGCCTGGGGTGCGGTAAGGACGCTCCATCTTAGGGCGGCGGATGCGCAAGGTGATGTGCGCGGCCATCATCAGCACGTAGGAGAGCGTGGCGCCGAACACGGCTACCAGGATCAGCAGGTCGCCCTGGCCGGTCAACGAAAGACCAAAGCCGATGATGCCGGGGATCACCAGCGCCAGTACCGGCGCCTTGCTCTTGTTGGTTTCCGAGAGCTTGCGCGGCAGGTAACCGGCGCGCGACAAGGCGAAGATCTGCCGCGAATAGGCGTAGATGATCGAGAAGAAGCTGGCGATCAGGCCGGCCAGGCCGACCAGGTTGACGAAGCTGCCCATCCAGGTGGAACCACCATAGGCCTTGGCCAATGCCTCGACCAGTGGGTTGCCGGAAGCCTTCAAGGCTTCGGAACCGGCGCCGCCGGGGCCGATCACCAAGATCAGCAGGGCGAAGGCGACCAGCACCAGCATGGCGCCGATCAGGCCGCGTGGCAGGTCACGGCGAGGGTTCTTGGTTTCTTCGGCTGCCAGGGGAACGCCTTCGACCGCGAGGAAGAACCAGATGGCGTAGGGGATCGCCGCCCAGATGCCGACGTAGCCAAAGGGCAGGAAGCTGCTGGCACCGGCCGCGTCGGTCTGGGCGATGTCGAACAGGTTGGATGCCTCGAAATGGGGCACCATGGCCACCAGGAAGACCGCCAGGGCGATCGCGGCGACGGCGGTGATGATGAACATCAGCTTGAGCGCTTCACCGACACCGAAGATATGGATACCGATGAAGATGATGTAGAAGGCCAGGTAGACCATCCAGCCGCCGATGCCGAACAGTGACTGGCAATAGGCGCCGATGAAGGTAGCGATGGCCGCGGGCGCGATCGCGTATTCGATCAGGATCGCCGTGCCCGTCAGGAACCCGCCCCAAGGCCCGAAGGCACTGCGCGCGAAACCGTAGCCGCCACCGGCGGTGGGGATCATCGAGGACAGCTCGGCCAGGGAAAAGCACATGCACAGGTACATGGTGGCCATCAACAAGGTGGCGAGGAACATGCCACCCCAGCCGCCTTGGGCCAGGCCGAAGTTCCAGCCGGCATAGTCACCGGAGATGACATACGCCACGCCCAGGCCGACCAGCAGGACCCAGCCGGCGGCGCCTTTTTTAAGTTGTCGGTGCTGGAAATAATCCGCGTCGACTTTCTCGAAGTCGACCGAAGAGCTCGCCGGCGCGCTGCCGGAGTGATCGCTTGGCATAGTGTTCACCTGTTGTTTTTCTTGGTGGCCAGAAGCGTTCCGGCCCTTGGTGATTGGTCTGGCAAGAAGCGAGCCAGAGCGGTGGTGCACGCCATCGCCCTGGTTGTTGGGCCGTACGGGTAAACCCAGCCCCACAGCACAAGCACTGCAGAAGCAGGTTCACCCGCGAAAAAGGCAACGCGATTTAGAAGAAGCCCAGCGGATTGATGTCGTAGCTCACCAGCAGGTTCTTGGTCTGCTGGTAGTGGTCGAGCATCATCTTGTGGGTTTCACGGCCGACACCGGACTTCTTGTAGCCCCCGAACGCAGCGTGAGCCGGGTACAGGTGGTAGCAGTTGGTCCATACGCGACCGGCCTTGATGCCGCGGCCCATGCGGTAGGCGCGGTTGATGTCGCGGGTCCATACGCCGGCGCCGAGGCCGAACTCGGTGTCGTTGGCGATCGCCAGGGCTTCGGCTTCGTCCTTGAAGGTGGTGACGCTGACCACCGGGCCGAAGATCTCTTCCTGGAACACGCGCATCTGGTTGTTGCCCTTGAGCAGGGTCGGCTGGATGTAATAGCCGGTGGCCAGGCTGCCTTCGAGTTTCTCCACCTTGCCGCCGGTCAGCAGCTCGGCGCCTTCCTTCTGGGCGATGTCCAGGTACGAGAGGATCTTCTCGAACTGCTGCTGGGAGGCCTGGGCGCCGACCATGGTGTCGGTGTCCAGCGGGTCGCCGCGCTTGATCTGCAGGACCTTTTTCATCACCACTTCCATGAACTGCGGGTAGATCGACTCCTGCACCAGGGCGCGCGATGGGCAGGTGCACACCTCGCCCTGGTTGAAGAACGCCAGCACCATGCCTTCGGCGGCCTTGTCGATGAAGGCAGGCTCGGCCTGCATGATGTCCTCGAAATAGACGTTCGGCGACTTGCCGCCCAGCTCCACGGTGGACGGGATGATGTTCTCGGCGGCGCATTTCATGATGTGCGAGCCGACCGGGGTGGAGCCGGTGAAGGCGATCTTGGCGATGCGCTTGCTGGTGGCCAGGGCTTCACCGGCCTCGCGGCCGAAGCCTTGCACCACGTTGAGCACGCCCTTGGGCAGCAGGTCGCCGATCAGTTCCATCAGCACGGCAATGCCCAGCGGGGTCTGCTCGGCGGGCTTGAGCACCACGCAGTTACCGGCGGCCAGCGCCGGCGCGAGCTTCCAGGCGGCCATCAGCAGCGGGAAGTTCCACGGGATGATCTGCCCGACCACGCCCAGCGGCTCGTGGATGTGATAGGCCACGGTGTTTTCGTTGATTTCGGCGGCGCCGCCTTCCTGGGCGCGGATGCAGCCGGCGAAGTAGCGGAAGTGATCGACCGCCAGCGGGATGTCGGCGTTGAGGGTTTCGCGGATCGGCTTGCCGTTGTCCCAGGTTTCGGTGATGGCCAGGATCTCCAGGTT
>NZ_VSJH01000013.1:0-1535 GCF_008124495.1 Pseudomonas sp. CK-NBRI-02
CTGCTGGGTGTGGTCGGCGGTGACCTGAGCCTCAACACCCTGGTGGACATCATCAACGCCGTGGACTTCGGCGGCATCGGCCACGCCTTCCTCGCCGATCGCAACGGCCAGGTCATCGTCAGCCCCGACAAGGACCAGTTGATGAAGAACCTCAAGGACATCTACCCCGAGGCCGCCTTGAAGGTCGAGCCAGGCATGCAGGACGTCACCCTCAACGGCCAGGATCGGATCATCTCCTTCGCTCCGGTCGAAGGCCTGCCTTCGGCGCAGTGGTACATCGGTCTGTCCATCGACAAAGACAAAGCCTACGCCGCACTGAGCCAGTTCCGTACTTCGGCGATCATCGCCATGCTCATCGCCGTGGCTGCCATCGCCGGCCTGCTTGGCCTGCTCATCCCGGTGCTGATGCGTCCGCTGACCACCATGGGCCGCGCCATGCAGGACATCGCCGAAGGCGAAGGCGACCTGACCCGCCGCCTGGCGGTGCAGCACAAGGACGAGTTCGGCGAGCTGGCCACGTCGTTCAACCGCTTCGTCGAGCGCATCCACGCCTCGATCAGCGAGGTGTCCTCGGCCACCCGCCTGGTGCATGACCTGTCGGAGAAGGTGGTTCACGCCTCCAATGCTTCGATCATCGGCTCCGAGGAGCAGAGCATGCGCACCAACAGCGTCGCCGCGGCGATCAACCAGCTGGGCGCAGCCACCCAGGAAATCGCCCGCAATGCCGCCGACGCCTCGCAACACGCCAGCGGCGCCAGCGAGCAGGCCAACGACGGGCGTCAGGTGGTGGACGATGCGATCAACGCCATGACCGCGCTTTCGCAGAAGATCAGCGAGTCGTGCGAGCAGATCGAGACGCTCAACGCCAGCACCGACGAGATCGGCAAGATCCTCGACGTGATCAAGGGCATTTCCCAGCAGACCAACCTGTTGGCGCTCAACGCCGCCATCGAGGCCGCCCGTGCTGGCGAGGCCGGGCGCGGTTTCGCCGTGGTGGCCGATGAAGTGCGCAACCTGGCCCACCGCACCCAGGAGTCGGCCGAAGAGATCCACCGCATGATCACCAGCCTGCAGGTGGGCTCGCGCGAGGCGGTGTACACCATGAACGAAAGCCAGGTGTCCAGCGAACAGACCGTGCAGGTGGCCAACCAGGCGGGTGAACGCCTGGCCAGCGTGACCCAGCGCATCGGCGAGATCGACGGCATGAACCAGTCGGTGGCCACCGCCACCGAGGAGCAGAGCGCAGTGGTCGAGAGCCTGAACCTGGACATCACCCAGATCAACAGCCTCAACCAGCAAGGGGTAGAGAACCTCAACGAAACCCTGCGCCATTGCGATGCCCTGAGCCAGCAGGCGGGGCGGTTGAAGCAACTGGTGGGCAGCTTCAGGATCTGAGGCGGGTCCTTCGCGGGTAGACCCGCTCCCACAGGTATCGCGCCGTTCTCAGGCTCGGCGCAGTACCCGTGGGAGCCGGCGGCAGCCCTGGGGGCCGCAGGGATCAGAATGTCTTGCTGACCGCAGCCACCACCGTGGCC
>NZ_VSJH01000014.1:0-5349 GCF_008124495.1 Pseudomonas sp. CK-NBRI-02
GAGGTTCTGGTAGGGAACCATATCACAGGGGCTGCGCATCGCCCGAGGTGTTGCAGGCCCCATATCGCTGTAGGAAGCGCCTTTCTGGAAAGTACTGATTGGGCTGCCAATATAGGCTGCAGAAAAGACAAAACCCCTACCTGCTCACGCAGATAGGGGTTTTGCGAAATGAATCTTGACGATGACCTACTCTCACATGGGGAAGCCCCACACTACCATCGGCGATGCATCGTTTCACTACTGAGTTCGGGATGGGATCAGGTGGTTCCAATGCTCTATGGTCGTCAAGAAATTCTGTTGCCAGACTGTCTTATGACACTCCAGCCAATTCGGATATGTGATCGTTGTGGTTGCGAACTTTCGGTTCTTTCGTCTTCACCACCGCAATCTGCAGAAGCAAATTGCTTGGGTGTTATATGGTCAAGCCTCACGGGCAATTAGTATCGGTTAGCTCAACGCCTCACAGCGCTTACACACCCGACCTATCAACGTCGTAGTCTTCGACGGCCCTTTAGGGGATTCAAGATCCCAGTGAGATCTCATCTTGAGGCAAGTTTCCCGCTTAGATGCTTTCAGCGGTTATCTCTTCCGAACATAGCTACCCGGCAATGCCACTGGCGTGACAACCGGAACACCAGAGGTTCGTCCACTCCGGTCCTCTCGTACTAGGAGCAGCCCCTCTCAAATCTCAAACGTCCACGGCAGATAGGGACCGAACTGTCTCACGACGTTCTAAACCCAGCTCGCGTACCACTTTAAATGGCGAACAGCCATACCCTTGGGACCGGCTTCAGCCCCAGGATGTGATGAGCCGACATCGAGGTGCCAAACACCGCCGTCGATATGAACTCTTGGGCGGTATCAGCCTGTTATCCCCGGAGTACCTTTTATCCGTTGAGCGATGGCCCTTCCATACAGAACCACCGGATCACTAAGACCTACTTTCGTACCTGCTCGACGTGTGGGTCTCGCAGTCAAGCGCGCTTTTGCCTTTATACTCTGCGACCGATTTCCGACCGGTCTGAGCGCACCTTCGTACTCCTCCGTTACTCTTTGGGAGGAGACCGCCCCAGTCAAACTACCCACCATACACTGTCCTCGATCCGGATCACGGACCTGAGTTAGAACCTCAAGGTTGCCAGGGTGGTATTTCAAGGATGGCTCCATGAGAACTGGCGTCCCCACTTCAAAGCCTCCCACCTATCCTACACAAGCAAGCTCAAAGTCCAGTGCAAAGCTATAGTAAAGGTTCACGGGGTCTTTCCGTCTAGCCGCGGATACACTGCATCTTCACAGCGATTTCAATTTCACTGAGTCTCGGGTGGAGACAGCGCCGCCATCGTTACGCCATTCGTGCAGGTCGGAACTTACCCGACAAGGAATTTCGCTACCTTAGGACCGTTATAGTTACGGCCGCCGTTTACCGGGGCTTCGATCAAGAGCTTCGCTTGCGCTAACCCCATCAATTAACCTTCCGGCACCGGGCAGGCGTCACACCCTATACGTCCACTTTCGTGTTTGCAGAGTGCTGTGTTTTTAATAAACAGTCGCAGCGGCCTGGTATCTTCGACCGGCATGGGCTTACGGAGCAAGTCCTTCACCCTCGCCGGCGCACCTTCTCCCGAAGTTACGGTGCCATTTTGCCTAGTTCCTTCACCCGAGTTCTCTCAAGCGCCTTGGTATTCTCTACCCGACCACCTGTGTCGGTTTGGGGTACGGTTCCCAGTTATCTGAAGCTTAGGAGCTTTTCTTGGAAGCATGGCATCAACCACTTCGTCGCCTAAAGGCAACTCGTCATCAGCTCTCGGCCTTGAAATCCCGGATTTGCCTAAGATTTCAGCCTACCACCTTAAACTTGGACAACCAACGCCAAGCTGGCCTAGCCTTCTCCGTCCCTCCATCGCAATAACTGGAAGTACAGGAATATTAACCTGTTTTCCATCGACTACGCTTTTCAGCCTCGCCTTAGGGACCGACTAACCCTGCGTCGATTAACGTTGCGCAGGAAACCTTGGTCTTTCGGCGTGCGAGTTTTTCACTCGCATTGTCGTTACTCATGTCAGCATTCGCACTTCTGATACCTCCAGCAAGCTTCTCAACTCACCTTCACAGGCTTACAGAACGCTCCTCTACCGCATCACCTAAGTGATACCCGTAGCTTCGGTGCATGGTTTGAGCCCCGTTACATCTTCCGCGCAGGCCGACTCGACTAGTGAGCTATTACGCTTTCTTTAAAGGATGGCTGCTTCTAAGCCAACCTCCTAGCTGTCTAAGCCTTCCCACATCGTTTCCCACTTAACCATGACTTTGGGACCTTAGCTGACGGTCTGGGTTGTTTCCCTTTTCACGACGGACGTTAGCACCCGCCGTGTGTCTCCCATGCTCGGCACTTCCAGGTATTCGGAGTTTGCATCGGTTTGGTAAGTCGGGATGACCCCCTAGCCGAAACAGTGCTCTACCCCCTGGAGTGATACATGAGGCGCTACCTAAATAGCTTTCGAGGAGAACCAGCTATCTCCGAGCTTGATTAGCCTTTCACTCCGATCCACAGGTCATCCGCTAACTTTTCAACGGTAGTCGGTTCGGTCCTCCAGTCAGTGTTACCTAACCTTCAACCTGCCCATGGATAGATCGCCCGGTTTCGGGTCTATACCCAGCGACTAAACGCCCTATTAAGACTCGCTTTCGCTACGCCTCCCCTATTCGGTTAAGCTCGCCACTGAATATAAGTCGCTGACCCATTATACAAAAGGTACGCAGTCACCTAACAAAGTAGGCTCCCACTGCTTGTACGCATACGGTTTCAGGTTCTATTTCACTCCCCTCTCCGGGGTTCTTTTCGCCTTTCCCTCACGGTACTGGTTCACTATCGGTCAGTCAGTAGTATTTAGCCTTGGAGGATGGTCCCCCCATGTTCAGACAAAGTTTCTCGTGCTCCGTCCTACTCGATTTCATTGATAAGAGACTTTCGTGTACGGGGCTATCACCCACTATGGCCGCACTTTCCAGAGCGTTCCACTAATCTCAAATCAACTTAAGGGCTGGTCCCCGTTCGCTCGCCACTACTAAGGGAATCTCGGTTGATTTCTTTTCCTCAGGGTACTTAGATGTTTCAGTTCCCCTGGTTCGCCTCTTGCACCTATGGATTCAGTACAAGATACCTAGGTTATCCTAGGTGGGTTCCCCCATTCAGAGATCTCTGGATCACAGTCTGTTTGCCGACTCCCCAAAGCTTATCGCAGGCTACCACGTCTTTCATCGCCTCTGACTGCCAAGGCATCCACCGTATGCGCTTCTTCACTTGACCATATAACCCCAAGCAATCTGGTTATACTGTGAAGACGACATTCGCCGAAAATTCGCATGTTGCTCAATAAAGAGCAGAACTCACAAATTTTACCTTAGCCTGATGGCCCACCAGTGAAAGTGGTCATCAGTCTATCTATCACATATCCGAATTTTTAAAGAACGATCTGACAAAAGTCAGAAATCAACATTCACACCGGAATGTTCATTTCTAAGTTCTGCAGGTAACGGCAAGTGGTGGAGCCAAGCGGGATCGAACCGCTGACCTCCTGCGTGCAAGGCAGGCGCTCTCCCAGCTGAGCTATGGCCCCGTAGTCATCTGCACCAAGCTAATGGTAGGTCTGGGCAGATTTGAACTGCCGACCTCACCCTTATCAGGGGTGCGCTCTAACCAACTGAGCTACAGACCTATAACAGGGTCGCGTTACAGCATCGTCTTCTTCAAGGAATCAAGCAATTCGTGTGGGAGCTCATCAGCAGGCTGATGTCTTCGATTAAGGAGGTGATCCAGCCGCAGGTTCCCCTACGGCTACCTTGTTACGACTTCACCCCAGTCATGAATCACACCGTGGTAACCGTCCTCCCGAAGGTTAGACTAGCTACTTCTGGTGCAACCCACTCCCATGGTGTGACGGGCGGTGTGTACAAGGCCCGGGAACGTATTCACCGCGACATTCTGATTCGCGATTACTAGCGATTCCGACTTCACGCAGTCGAGTTGCAGACTGCGATCCGGACTACGATCGGTTTTGTGAGATTAGCTCCACCTCGCGGCTTGGCAACCCTCTGTACCGACCATTGTAGCACGTGTGTAGCCCAGGCCGTAAGGGCCATGATGACTTGACGTCATCCCCACCTTCCTCCGGTTTGTCACCGGCAGTCTCCTTAGAGTGCCCACCATGACGTGCTGGTAACTAAGGACAAGGGTTGCGCTCGTTACGGGACTTAACCCAACATCTCACGACACGAGCTGACGACAGCCATGCAGCACCTGTGTCAGAGTTCCCGAAGGCACCAATCCATCTCTGGAAAGTTCTCTGCATGTCAAGGCCTGGTAAGGTTCTTCGCGTTGCTTCGAATTAAACCACATGCTCCACCGCTTGTGCGGGCCCCCGTCAATTCATTTGAGTTTTAACCTTGCGGCCGTACTCCCCAGGCGGTCAACTTAATGCGTTAGCTGCGCCACTAAAATCTCAAGGATTCCAACGGCTAGTTGACATCGTTTACGGCGTGGACTACCAGGGTATCTAATCCTGTTTGCTCCCCACGCTTTCGCACCTCAGTGTCAGTATCAGTCCAGGTGGTCGCCTTCGCCACTGGTGTTCCTTCCTATATCTACGCATTTCACCGCTACACAGGAAATTCCACCACCCTCTACCATACTCTAGCTCGCCAGTTTTGGATGCAGTTCCCAGGTTGAGCCCGGGGCTTTCACATCCAACTTAACGAACCACCTACGCGCGCTTTACGCCCAGTAATTCCGATTAACGCTTGCACCCTCTGTATTACCGCGGCTGCTGGCACAGAGTTAGCCGGTGCTTATTCTGTCGGTAACGTCAAAACAGCAAGGTATTAACTTACTGCCCTTCCTCCCAACTTAAAGTGCTTTACAATCCGAAGACCTTCTTCACACACGCGGCATGGCTGGATCAGGCTTTCGCCCATTGTCCAATATTCCCCACTGCTGCCTCCCGTAGGAGTCTGGACCGTGTCTCAGTTCCAGTGTGACTGATCATCCTCTCAGACCAGTTACGGATCGTCGCCTTGGTGAGCCTTTACCTCACCAACTAGCTAATCCGACCTAGGCTCATCTGATAGCGTGAGGTCCGAAGATCCCCCACTTTCTCCCGTAGGACGTATGCGGTATTAGCGCTCCTTTCGGAACGTTGTCCCCCACTACCAGGCAGATTCCTAGGCATTACTCACCCGTCCGCCGCTGAATCAAGGAGCAAGCTCCCGTCATCCGCTCGACTTGCATGTGTTAGGCCTGCCGCCAGCGTTCAATCTGAGCCATGATCAAACTCTTCAGTTCAATACTGCTTG